>JAPLTR010000567.1 GCA_026398065.1 Verrucomicrobiota bacterium
TAGCGCGCGGCGCGGACCGGATCGACCGTCTTCGCAATCTGGTAGCCGAGCCCGAGCGCCGTCGCCGGCTGGAGGTAGTCCAGATACTGATACCCGCCGTTGATGGTCCCGCCCGAGGGGTCCTGGTCGGGGAAGGCGATCGGCATGGTGACGTAGGCGTCGCAGTCGTCGCGCAGCTTGAGCCACGCCGCGTCGTTGGCCACGGCGCGCTGGCGCAGCGCCGGCAGGCTGGCGGGGGTGATCCAGATGCGCGGGTGCACCACGCTGCCGTTGCCGGGCGTAAAGATCGTCACCGGCACGACCGCCGTGGTGCTGCCGATGGTGTTGGTCGCGGTCAGCGTGTACGTCGTCGTCGCCGCGGGCGTGACGGTGAGGCTGGTGCCCGTGACGGGACCGGGGCTCGCGCCCACGTCGGCCGCGATGGCAATCGTGTCCGCCCCGGACACCGCCCAGTCGAGCCGCGAGGATTCGCCCGCCTGGATGAAGGCCGGCGTCGCCGTGAAGGAACCGATCACCGGCGCCGTCGGACCGGTCACGGTGACGGTCGCCGTCCGCGTGACGCTGCCAAACGTGTTGGTGGCGGTGAGGGTGTAGGTGGTGTCGGCCGCCGGGCTCACGCCGACGCTCGTGCCCGTGACGGCCCCGGGGCTCGCGCCGGCACTCGCCGCGATGGAAACCGAGTCAGCCGCACTGACCGACCAGTTCAGCGTGGTCGAGCCGCCGATCGCGATGGTCGAGGGCGACGCCCCAAACGACGCGATCACCGGCACCGGCGGCGGAGGCGGCGGACCAACCGTGACCGTGACCGACTTGGCGACGGTGCCAAACTGCGAGCTGAACGCCGTGAGGGCGTAGCGCGTCGTGCCCAGCGGGTACACCACCACGCTCGTGCGACCGTTCATCGAACCCACGTCGCCACCGAGGGTCGAGGACATCCAGAGGCTGTCCGCGCCGGTGACGACCCAGCTCAGGGTGACCGCCTCGCCGGCGATCACGTTGTCAGGTGTCGCGGTGAGCGACTCGATCGCGATGCCAGGCGGCGGAGCATTCACCGTGACCGTGGTGGTCTTGGTGACGTTGCCCGTCGCATTGGTCGCGGTCAGGGTGTAAACGGTCGTCGCCGTCGGCGACACGCTGAAGCTCGTGCCGGTGACCGTGCCGGGATTCGCGCCGACATTGGCCTGGATGGACACCGTCGTCGCCCCGGTGACCGCCCACGACAAGGTGGTCGAGCCCGACGTGATCGTGCCGGGCGAAGCGGTGAACGAACTGATCACCGGCAGCGGGACCGGGGTGTTGACCACGACTTCGACGCTCTTGGTCACGCTGCCCGTGACATTCGTGGCGGTGAGCGTGTAGAGCGTCGTGCCCGTGGGACTGACGCTCACGCTGGTGCCGGTCACCGGCCCGGGACCCGTGCCGAGGTTGGCGGAGACCGACAGCGACGTCGCGCCGCTCACGGCCCAGCTGAGCGTCGAGGACCCGCCGAGGGAGATCGGCGAAACCGAAGCGGTGAACGAACTGATCACCGGAAGCGGGACGGGGTCGTTGACGACGATGCTGGTCGTCTTCGTGACCGTGCCGCCGGCGTTGGTCGCGGAGAGCGTGTAGGTGCCGCTCGCGGTCGGTTGAAAGGCCGGTCACCGACCACGTCATGGTGGTCGATTCGCCGCGCAGGATCACCCCCGGCGCCGTGGAGAAGGAGTTGATGACCGGCGGCGCGGGCGGCGCCACCGTGACCGTCACCGCCGTCTTCTTCGTCACGCTGCCCGACGAGTTCGTCGCGGTGAGCGTGTAGGTGGTCGTCGCCGTCGGGGAGACGCTCACGCTCGTGCCGGTGACGACGCCAGGCCCCGGGGTGATCGCCAGCGACGTCGCGCCGGTGACCGACCAACCGAGCGTGGCCGAATCTCCGGGGGCAATCGAAGCCGGCGAGGCCGTGAACGACGCGATCACGGGCTTGGGCAACGGCGCCGCCACGGGGAGCGTCACCGTTTTCACCGCGGTGCCCGCGGTGTTGTGCGCGGTCAGGGTGTAGGTGGTCGTGGTCTTCGGCCGGACCACCGTGCTGGTCGTGAACAGCTGGCCGGGATCCACGTCGTTGTCGGCCACGAGGGTGTAGTAGGTCGCCCCGGGCTCCGACCAGGCCAGCGTCGCGGGCGCCCCCGCATTGATCGACGGGGGCGACGCGGTGAAGGCGCCGATCACCGGCGGCACGATCACCGTGATCTTCCTGGATTTGGTGACGCTGCCCGCGGCGTTCTTCGCCGTGAGGACATAGGTCGTGGTGACGGTCGGGGTGATCTGGACGCTCGTGGTCCCCGAGACGTCACCGATGTCGGGCGCCAGCGACAACGACGTGGCGTCGCCCACCGACCAGTTGAGCTCGGTCGTCGTGCCGAGATTGATCGTCGCCTCGGCCGCGACATTGAACGCATAGATCGTCGGCGGGCGTGGCGCCGAGGCGGCCCGCGCGGACGGGTTGAACAACGCGACCGCCGCGCTGAGGATCGCGGCGAAGCGGAGGAACGGATTGGCTGACAGGGTTATTTTCATGGTTGGTTGGAACGGACAAATACAGCCGCAGCCGCCCGGGCGGGCCGGCTCACGCCACCGGGCGCCTCACCGGCGCGAGCGAAGCTTCCGGCCCGGCACAACCCTGCTCCGCGCGGATCGGGCGGAGGAAAATAACGGGAGGTGAAGAGCGGCGGACATGCGTGGTGCAGTGAAAACTGAAGACGCAAAACAATAGCAAATAAGCCGAACACCGCCCAATGCCGTGTTGTTGGGGAGGCCATGCCGATTCGGCATTTGAGGCCCCCGTCCGACCGCGCGACCGCGTAGTTGAATTTACCCTACACCAAGGCGGCCGGCGCAGGCCGCCGCCCGCCGCCGGCTCACGCCGCCTCGGCGGCCTTCGCGGCGCGGCGCGCCTCGGCGATCATCAGCTCCGCCAGGCTCCGCACCGCGGCGGACCCGCGCTCCGAATAGGCGACATGGACGGCCATGGGCACGCCCGGCGCCTTGAGCTTGATGAAGACGACGCCCGGATGCGGCACGGTGTTGGCAAACGAGCTCAGGAGGGCCACGCCCATCTGCTTCGTCACCGCCATCGTCAGCTCCGGCAGGATCGACGCCACGTAGCTGATCTTCGGCGTGAAGCCCGCCTCACGGCAGGTCGCGATGAACCCGCGGTACCGCCCCGGGGCGTCCTGGTGCCGGAAGCCGATGATCTCCTCGTCCTTCAAATCCTCGAGCGCGATCACGCGCTTCTTCGCCAGCCGGTGGTTGGCCGCCACCACCGCGACGGCCGGGACGGTGCACGCCAGTTCGGTCACCACTCCGGGAATCCGGCCGTAGTCGCCGGTGGCGAGCAGCGCCACATCGAGCAGGCCCTCGCGCAGGTCGGCGGCGAGGTACACCGACGACTGCTCCACCATGTTGAGCGTGAGATGCGGGTATTTGCGCGCAAATTTCTCCACGGCCGGGGCCAGGAGGTTCGCCCACACACTGATGCCATAGTAGCCGAGGCGCACGACCGTCGCGTCCGTGGAGCCCGCCCCGCGCGCGCTGCGCAGCGCCTCGTCAAACGCCGAGAGCGCCTTGGCGCCGTCGTCCCGCAACGCCACGCCGGTCGGCGTGAGCCGGAGGCCATTGCGGCGGCGGACGAACAGCGGATGCCCCACCACGTGCTCCAGGGTGTGGATATGCCGTCTGAGCGCGGGCTGCGTGACCCGCAGGCGACGCGCCGCCTCGGAAATATTCAGCGTCTCTGCCACTGTGATGAACGTGCGAAGGTGACGTAGCTCCATGGAATCGATAAGGGGAAAGTTACACGTCCGCGTCCCCACCGGGATGGACCGGGCGCGACCCGTGAGCGGACCGGCGCAGGGCATTGGTTGCCAGAAAAAAGTTATATGCGTTCATCGCAGAGGTTCAGGGAATGAGACGATCACACTCCACACGCTAGGTCAGAAAAGTAACAGTCTGACTACACAGTCAGGCAGCCGCGCTCGCGCGGAACCCACGGACCGGACGCGACACGAAAGACTTCAGAGACGAATGATGGACCATAGCCTGCAACGCATCTCCCGCCGAACCGAAAGGTGCAAGACGCAACTACTATGCAAATTTCACATAGATCGATGCCGATTCAGTATAGCCCACCGTGAGACGGCGGCGATTCCGAAGCTGAAAATCGCCTCGCTCGCGCTCCTCCCGCCGGGCTTTACCCCGCGAGTATTTTCGCCAGCCTGACCCTCTGCCCAACCCCCGCCCCTATCATGCACGCCCTCCGCCTGTCCTGTTCGCTCGTTGTCGCCGTCGCCGCGTCCCTCGCGTTCGCCGAGACCCCGAAACTCCTCGGCGTCGCCGCCGCGCTCCAGCCGTCCCTCGACGCCCACGAGATCGCCGGCGCGATCACGCTCGTCCTCACCAAGGACAGGATCGTCCACTTCGAGACGCAGGGCTTCGCCGACCTCGCGACGCAGCGCCCGATGACGCCCGACACGATGTTCAACATCATGTCCATGACCAAGCCCATCACGGCCACCGCCATTCTCATGCTGCAGGACGACGGCAAGCTCAGCCTCGCCGATCCCGTCGCCAAATACCTCCCCGCGTTCGCCGAACTCAAGACACCTTCGGGCCAGCCCGCGAATCTCACGCTGCTCCAGATCCTCACCCACACCTCCGGCCTCGGCGAGGCGCCCAACGAGGCGGCCCGCAACGCCCGCACCCTCGCCGACCTCGTGCCGCTGTGGCTCGCCGCCCCGATGAAGTACGAGCCCGGCGCCAAATGGCAGTACACCCAGTCCGGCATCAACGCTGCCGCGCGCATCGTCGAGGTCGTCAGCGGGCAGACCTTTCCCGAATTCCTCGCGCAACGCCTCTTTGGCCCGCTCGGGATGAAGCACACCACCCAC
>JAPLTR010000095.1 GCA_026398065.1 Verrucomicrobiota bacterium
CGTGCTGGACGAGTTTGTGAGCGGGCACCTGCAGCCGCGCCTCGCGCCCGGCGCGGCGCCGCGCGACGACATCGCGCAGGCCCTGCTCGACGCGCGCGACCCGGAGACGGGCGAGGCGCTGCCGTGGCAGTCGCTGCTCGACGAGACCAAGACGCTGTTTGGCGCGGGCTTCGAGACGACCTCCACCGCGCTGACGTGGACGCTGCACCGGCTCTCGCAACACCCCGGGGTGGCCGCGGCCTGGCACGCCGAGATCGACCGCGTGCTCGGCGGCCGTGCGCCCACCTGGGAGGACCTGCCGCAGCTCGAGCTGACCGAGCGGATCTTCCACGAGACGATGCGGCTGTATCCGCCGGTCTACAACCTGGGCCGCGTCTGCCAGGAGGACGACGTGCTGGGGGGCTGCCGTATCCGCCGGGGTGAGACACTCCTGCTGTCGGTGTACGGGGCGCACCGGACGCCGGAGTTCTGGGCGGACCCGGAGCGCTTCGACCCGGAGCGGTTCGGCCCGGGGCGCGTCGTGGCCAAGCACGCGTTCCTGCCCTTCGCGCTCGGCAAGCACCTGTGCATCGGCGCGGCGTTTGCGCTGGCGGAGGCGGTGCTGGTGCTCGCGCGGATCGGGCAACGCTACCGCCTCGCGCCGACCGTCGGGCCCGACGTGCCTGCGCGCGCGCAGGTCACGCTGATCCCGGCCACGGAGATCCCGGTGCGGGTGGAGGCGCGCACATGAAAACCGCCCGGCCCCGCGCCACGCGCCTCCTCGACCTCGGCGACCCCGCCGAGATCGAGCGCTTCGAGCGGGCGTTCTACGCGGGGTTTTCGCTGGCGACGCACAACCGCCTCGTGCGCTGGCTCTGGGACTGGGACGACGGCGCGCAGCGGCTGCGCACGCGCCTCCCCTATGCGGAGCAGAAAATCTGGGGCCTCACCGGCGCGGACGGGGCGCTGACGGGCGCGATCGCGGTGAACACCGCGCTGCGTTCCCTGCAGGGCGCCGCGTACGGCTTCGCCGTGCCGGCGGGGCTGGAGGCGGGCCGCGTATGCGAGTTCCTGACGCTGTTCGTGGTGAGCAATTTTTCGCTGGCGAACAAGCACGCGCTCTGGACGGAGCTGTACGCGGACTTGCGCGCGGCGGGCTTCACGCACGCGGTCGCGACGACCTCGCCGAAGATCCTGCCGTTGTACCGCTGGGCGGGGGCGGAGGTGATCGCGGAGGCGACGCTGGAGGGGGAGGTGCGGTACTTCCTGCTCTTCGACCTGGCCCGGACCCCCGGGGTGCGCCGCCGGCGGGCGCCGGTGGCGGGCGAAGCGGCCGGTTCCCCGCCCGCATCGTTTCGGTTGCCTGCGGCGCGCGCGGGCGTTGGCATCTCGGGCGTGAATCAGCCTCAGCCCATCCACATCCGCTCCATCGAAGTTGCGCCGCTCGACATCCCGCTGTTCGAGCCCTTCGGCATTTCCGGGGGGGCGCAGGCGGCGGCGAACAACGTGCTCGTCACGCTCGAGCTCGCGGACGGCACGAAGGGCTACGGCGAGGCCGCGCCGCTCCCGGCTTACAACGGGGAGACGCAGGCGCAGGCCATCAAGACCCTCACGGGCGCGCAGCTCTGGCTCGCGGGCTACACGGCGCCCGACTGGCGGCGCGCGGCGGCGGAGTTTCGCGGGCGCGGCGGCGCGTGGTGCGGCTCGGCGCAGTGCGCGTTCGAGATGGCGCTCCTCGACGCGCTCACGAAGCAGCGCGGGGAACCGTTGTGGAAATTCTTCGGCGGCGCGGGCACGGGCCTCGAAACCGACATGACCGTGACGACGGGCACGGCGGCGGAGGCGGCCGACGCGACGCGCGCGATTTTGCGGCGCGGCATCCGGATGGTCAAAGTGAAGGTCGGCGGCAAGGCCGGCCCGGCCCACGACCTCGAACGGGTGGCGGCGATCCACGGGGTGGCGCCGGATTCGCCGCTGATTTTGGACGGCAACGCGGGCGTCTCCCGCGCGGCCGCGAGCGAGCTGGTCCGCGGCCTGAAGGCGCGTGGCATCCGGCCGGCGCTGCTCGAACAATGGCTCGCGAAGGACGACCTCG
>JAPLTR010000309.1 GCA_026398065.1 Verrucomicrobiota bacterium
GTACATGGGCTCCCAGCTCGCCGGCGTCTGCCACTACGACGCCCTGAAGCACCAGAAGAAATAGGAGGTCCGCGTCGGCACGCGCGCCGGTAGCATCTCGATCTACTGCGCCCGCGAAGCCCTCGCCGACAGCGGCGTCAACTGGGAGACCACCGCCAAGGACCGCGTCGGCATCTACATCGGCTGCACCGAGCACGGCAACGTCGAGACCGAGAACGAAATCTACAACATCTCGAAATTTAACTACGACACGAAGTTCTGGTCGCACTACCACAATCCCCGCACCGTCGCCAACAACCCCGCCGGTGAGGCCTCCCTCAACCTCGGCGTCACCGGGCCCGCCTACACCATCGGCGCCGCCTGCGCCGCCGGCAACATGGGCCTCGTGCACGCGACCCAGATGCTGCGCCTCGGCGAGGTCGATTTCGCGATCTGCGGCGGCGTGAGCGAGAGCATCCACACCTTCGGCATCTTCGCCGGCTTCAAGTCCCAGAACGCCCTCGCGACCCACGAGGACCCGCACAAGGCCTCGCGCCCCTTCGACAAGGCCCGCAACGGCATTGTCATCTCCGAGGGCGGCGCGCTCTACACCTTGGAGCGCCTCGAGGACGCCCAGGCCCGCGGCGCCAGGATCTACGCCGAGATCGCCGGCTACCACGTCAACAGCGACGCCAGCGACTACGTCCTGCCCAATCCCGTCCGCCAGGCCGAGTGCGTGCACGCCGCCATCCGCCGCGCCGGCCTCACGCCGAAAGACATCCACATCGTCAACACCCACGCCACCGCCACCCCCCTCGGCGACATCCAGGAGTGTGAGGCCATCCGCGCGGTCTTCGGCGAGGGCTGCCCCGACACCCACATCAACAACACCAAGAGCTACATCGGCCACTGCATGGGCGCCGCCGGCGCCCTGGAGCTCGCGGGCAATCTCCCCTCGTTCGACGATCTCATCGTCCACCCGACGATCAACGTCGACGACCTCGATCCCCTGTGCGCGCTGCCCGGTCTGGTGCTGAATCAGCCCCGGAAGGTTGCAAAAGTAGACACCATTCTTAACAACTCCTTCGGAATGTTGGGGATAAATTCCACGTTGATTGTTAAGCGGTTTGTCCCCTAATCCCTTTTCCCGACTATGACCAAAGACGAATGCAAAAAGGTGGTGCTCGATATCATCGCGGACATCGCGCCCGATGAGGACTTGAGCAACGTCAAGCCCGACGTCCGCCTGCGCGACCAACTCCAGCTCGATAGCATGGATTTTCTCGACATCGTGATGGAGCTGCGGAAGCGCCACGGCATCGAGGTCCCCGAAAAGGAGTACCAGCAGCTCGCGAGCCTCGACAGCTGCGCCGAGTACCTGACGCCGAAGTTCAACGCCCTCGCCGGCAAGAGCTGAGCACGCCGCCAGAGCAAGTTTTCAGGCCGGGCATCGTCCCGGCCTTTTTCGTAGCCGCGAGCGTGAGCGAGTGGCCGAAAAGGTTGCCACTCGCTCACTCTCGCAGCTACCACTCCGCCGCCCCATGAACACCGCCTCCCACTACGATGTCGCCATCATCGGCGCCGGCATGTCGGGGCTGGCCGCGGGCATCCGGCTCGCGCACTTCGGCAAAAAGGTCTGCATCTTCGAGCGCCACAACGCCGTCGGCGGACTCAACGGCTTCTACAGCATCGCCGGCCGCAAGTTCGACGTCGGCCTGCACGCGATGACGAATTTCGTCCGCCCCGGCGTGAAGGGCACGCCCCTCGGCAAGCTCCTCCGCCAGCTCCGCATCGACCGCGACGAGTTCGCCCTCTGTGAGCAAAAGCAGTCGCGCATCGCCTTCGGTCCGCGCGGCGAAACCTCCCGCCGCTTCACCAACGATTTAGTCTGCCTCGAAGCCGAGGTCGCCGAAAAATTCCCGGCGCAGGCCGACGGCTTTCGCGCCCTCGTCGCCGCCGTCCGCACCTACGATGACGTCTCGCTGGATGCGACGCCCGAGTCCGCCCGCACCGTCGTGCGCCGGCATATCTCGGACCCGCTCCTCGAGGACATGCTTTTCTGCCCGCTGATGTACTACGGCAGCGCGACGGAGCGCGACATGGAGTTCGGACAGTTCGTGATCATGTTCAAGGCGCTCTTCCTCGAAGGCTTCGCGCGCCCCTACGACGGCGTGCGCGTCGTCCTGCGGGTGCTCCTGGAAAAATACCGCGCCGCCGGCGGCGAGCGCCGGATGAAGTGCGGCGTGAAAAAAATTCTCTCCCGCGATGGCCACGCCACGACCCTCGTCCTCGACACCGGCGAGGAGATCACCGCCACCCACATCATTTCCTCCATCGGAGCCCCCGAGACCGAATCCCTCCTCACCACCTCCGCCGACTCTCCGGGCTCCGCCCAATCGAAATTCGAAAATCCAAAATCGAAAATCCAATCCGGTCCGCTTTCCTTCGTCGAAACCATCGCCATCCTGAACCGCCAGCCCGCCGACCTGGGGTGGGGGAGCGACACCATCGTCTTCTTCAACGACTCCGCGCACTTCGACTACGCGCAGCCGACCGCGCAGGTGGACCCGCGCAGCGGCGTGATCTGCATCCCGAATAATTTCGATTTTGGCCCCGACCGCACGCTGCCCGAGGGCATTTTCCGGGTCACCTGCCTCGCGCGCTACGACGCCTGGGCGCATCTCCCCGAGGGCACCTACCGCGCCGACAAACAACGCTGGTTCGCCGAGGTCCAGCGCAGCGCGCAGCGCTTCCTGCCTCCGCTCAACCCCGCCGACGCCCTGACCGCTGCGACGCTCACGACCGACATGTTCACCCCGCGCACGATCACGAAGTTCACCGGCCACTTCGGCGGTGCGATCTACGGTTCGGCCGTGAAGCACCGCCAGGGCCGCACCGCCCTCGACAACCTCTACCTCTGTGGCACCGACCAGGGCTTTCTGGGCATCGTCGGCGCCATGCTCAGCGGCATCTCGATGGCCAACTACCACATTTTGCAGAAGGGTTAGCCAACGCACTCATACAGAACATAAACCCCACGCTCCGATGAACGCCCGAGTGGTATGTTTTCTTGCCGCCATTGATTACCTCGTAGCGGAGAACCGAGCCTCAGGAAAAGCGCGCTTACGGCAAATGATGAGGCAATTGGTATTTTCATGACTGCGGTGGCCCATTTTTCGATTCGCAGCCAGCAAGCCATCGGCGCAGCGCTGGTTGAAAAATTCTGTTTCGATTACTGCATTTCCAGTCCCGCAGTCTCAGTATTTGTCGATCAACTGTGGAAGGTCGCCATCGCGAAAGACCTCCCCGCTTGGGAGACGGAAGGAGCGCTAATCGAGATAACCGGACGCGGTGACCCGCTGCCCGAAGAACTGGTCGCCCAGCTCGGAGGTGAAATCTCCGCCAAGCTCATGCTCATTTGCGATTCGGCTACGGAGATCAGCCTCTCGCAGATGTACGGCGCCTACCAGCCCGATGAGTCCTTCCGTTTCCTAAGCCGCACTGCCATCGCCACTGGCGTGAGTCTCGCCACTTTCGAAACGGCTGAAGTCCTCCGGCAGCACAAGCCAGGGCCCAACGGCTGGGGCGTGGCGATCTCGCTAGCGGAGCTGGCTCAATGGCAGCGCGAGGTAAGGCGGCTCTGTGATCCACGCCGATGAACGCCGACATTGGCAACTGGAGCTGGTCAGACCCGAAAATGCAATTCCGTGCCGCCCCGTAAATCCCATGGTGCTAAACCCTGACTCTTACCGGCAGGTTAACCCGACAGCGGGGGAGGAATGCTGTTTAGTCTCAGTGCCAGTCATGCCAAACGTGGGGTAAGGAAAGAATGAAAATAGAGCGCACGTCCAACGGTCAGATCGAACTCCGCCTTTCGGACGATCCCGATCACTTCACGCGCCAAGCCGAGGTCGTGCGAAAGACCTTAAACGGAACGTGGTCGAGGCAACTCGATGACTTCGATCAGTCCTACTGGGATTTGGATGTCCAAGGGAAGCAACTCACTGTACATCGGGAGCACTACCTCGCTGAGGCCGACATCGACGTCGGCGGAATCGACTGTCCCTATTGCAGGCAGCCGGTGTCGCCGCGGATTGAATTCTCTCTCACGTGCGTCAGTTGCCACGGTCGAAAGGTTACCTACACCGGTGCAGCCGTCGCCAGCGGCAGCGGCGTTTGGCCGCCATATCCGCCTGAAACGGTCGCAAGATGACCCTCCGTTTTCTATTTCTAATCCAGGCCGTTTGCCTTGCGGCGTGGGGAGCCGAGGAGGTGGTCGTCATGGACCCGCTTCGCGCCCGGGTCAGCAACATCGCCTTCCGCTGCACGTGCGTCGGCGCGACAGACAAAATTGCGGAGATCAGCGTCACCGGGGTCGCACCCGATTCGGGCGCGGAGAAGGCGGGGCTGCGCGCCGGCGACCAACTGGTGGCGATCGACGGCGTACCCGTGGCGGGTAAAGCGCGTAGTGACGTCGTCACTCAGGCCGGTTTCGTCGCCGTCCGCGGCCATGAAGTGACCTTCACGGGCCACCGCGGACTCCTGCGGAGGAAATGGTCTCTGACCGCGACCATCGATGCCCACGGAAAATTGGAGCCCAAACCACCGGCCCCAAAGCCGGAGCCGACGCCCACGCCTGGCCGATAAAAATGCCAGCGGCGGCACAGGAATCCGCCGCCAGCGGTTAGTGATCGTTTCGTGACGCCACCATGGCGGCGATGGTCTGGCCGGTCTTGGCGCGGACCACCAAAACCATCGAAAGAATGGGAGAGGAGACGAGCTGAAGCTCGAAGAAAAGTGCGCGAGAAAAAGTTTCTTTAATCAACATATTGCTTGATTTTTGAAGTAAAAAGCCGCATATTTGGCTCACCCTCAACCCAGCACCACCGATGAACACGGATCGCCACCGATGCCGGGGCTCGCTCACGCCCGGACGAAACACGCCCCGTTCCGCCACCGGCCCGACCGGACCGGGCCGAACGCGCCGCGACGTCCGGCCGCATCAAAGCCAATCAAGGCAGATCAAACCAAATCAGGCCTCCCGCGGATCGCGCGGAGGCGCGTGGATAGCTCGGTGGCCCACCCGCGCCACCTGGAAATTCTCGACGACAGGATGGACCACAGAGGCACAGAGACACGGGGGAGAAAAACCGAGAGGCCCACAAGAGTTCATGCGGGAGGCGACACTGCCGGGCCGCTCCGGGCGGCCTGCTCCGTGTCTCTGTGCCTCTGTGGTTCAACCCTCACGGCGGGCAAATCCAAGTAAATCCAACCAAATCCAAGTGAATCCGACCAAATCCAACCTCCCGCAGATCGCGCCGGCACTCGCGGATAGCATCGTGGGGTCGATCCGCGCCCATCGGCGTCATCCGCGGGAGAATCCGTCTCCGTTCGAAATCCGGGTGAATCCGACCAAATCCGACCAGATCAAGGTGGATCAAGGTAGCTCCAACCTTCTCCGACCCGCCGGGCCTCGCCCTCCGACGGTAGCCGATCATCTTAACGAACGGTGGGGCCGTCCGCACGCCAAGGTGCGCGGCTACCCCAAGCCCAACGCGGTCCCCGGCAAATCCGAGCAAATCCAAGTAAATCCAACCAAATCGCACCATATCCGACCTCATCAAACCAAGACATTGAAACGCAGAGCACGCGGAGGTCGCGGACCCGGATCGGAGAAAATGCGAATCTGCGGAAAACCTCCCCGCCAGATAAGTCCGCCTCCGCGTTTCAACCGCCTTGTCCACGTTTGATCGCTCAACTCCCGAGCTCAAAAATCACCGCGAGTCTCTCACTGGCGAATCCCACCCCACCCAACCAGATCCGACCAAATCAAACCAAATCAAGGCAGATCAAGCCACCACCTCCGGCCCGTCCACGGCCCCCGCCGATCACCGCTTGCAAACCGGGCGGCGTTTCCTCCGTATTAAACCTCTATCCCATGAAAACCTACCTCCGCCTCGGGCTGGCTTTTGCCCTCGTTTCCTCCGCCGTCGCCGTGCGCGCGGCCGATTTCCGCGACCATCTCGGTCTCCAGCTTTACAGCCTCCGCGCCCAGACCAAGGAGAGCACGACCGGCGCCCTCGATCTCGCCAAGACTTACGGCGTCAAGGAGGTCGAACTCGCCGGCACCGGCAGCCTCACCCCCGACAAGTTTGCCGCTGAACTGAAATCGCGCGGCTTCACGCCGGTCAGCGGTCACTTTGGCTGGGCCCTTTTCGAGAAGGACATCGCGGCCGTCATCAAGGACGCCAAGACCCTCGGCCTGAAGTACGTCATCATTCCCTATCCCCCGGTCAGCAAGGAGAAGCCCTTTACCGAGGAGATGGCGCACATGATGGCGGCCAAGTTCAACGAGTGGGGCGCCGCCTGCAAAAAGGAAGGCCTGAAATTCGGCTACCACCCGCACGGCCTCGAGTTCAAGCCGACGGCCGCGGGCAATGGCGAAGTGATGTTCGACATCCTGGCGCGCGAGACCAAGGCCGACCTCGTGACCTACGAGATGGACGTTTACTGGGTGTTCATCACCGGCCAGGACCCGGCGAAGCTGCTCGCCAAGTACCCGAACCGCTGGGAGCTCCTTCACATCAAGGATATGCTCAAGGATTTCGCCCGCGGCACGCACACCGGCGGCAGCCCGGCCTCGGCCAAGGTCACCGTCGGCGAGGGCCAGATCCAGTGGTCCGAGGTGCTCAAGGCCGCGCAAAAGATCGGCGTGAAGCACTACTTCCTCGAGGACGAAACCCTCACGCCGCTGAAGTCCATCCCGGACTCCTTCCAATATCTGCGCGCGCTCAAACTCTGATCGGCCCCTCGGTCCCCTTCGTTGTGGGCGTTGAACTTAAACACGGCACCTTCATTGGGTGCCGTTTTTATTTAGACGCCGGGAGTCACGGGCTGTTCGGAGAGCCGATAGTGAATCGGGGTGGCGTTGGTCGTGACGCGGGGACCGCGCACCGGAAAGGCGGCATCCGCCGCGGGCAGGTAACGGAGCGAGCGGCCGACGGAGTGCGTGTAGACGAACAGCAACCGGTCGACGCCGATCTCCTCCGCGAGGCGTTGGGCGGCGGTCAGTTCCGCGAGGCTGTCGTTCCACTCGAAGAGGATGTATTTCCACACGACCAGGCGCCGGCCCGCCCCCGTGACTCCGCTTGCGTCGCGCATAAAGCGGATCGCCTGGCTCACGTCCCCGCCCACCCGCTGGCGGACATAGTTCTCCGGGAAGACCCCGTCGCAGGAAACCATGACCTCGTCGAGGCGCTCGCCGCCGGTGGCGGCGTGGAAGTCGAAGTTTCCGCTGGTGATGACGCGCTGCGGCACTTCCGGAAAATACCGCCGAACCAATCGGACGAAGGCCGGAAATTCGGGATGCAGCAACGGCTCGCCCTGGCCGCAATATTCCACCTCGCCGACCGAGTATCCTTCCTCCGAGAGGTTGCGAATCACCCGCTCGAAGAGGCCGAGATCCATGAAAAGCGGCGGCGTCCGGGTCCGGACCTGGACGTGATTCGAGCAGCCCGGGCAGCAAAGACGGCAGGCGAGCGAAGGCTCGACCTGGAACTTGCGGATGCGCTTCTCGGCGAGGAAATCGCGGTAGGGCTCGTGGGGGTGAAAAAAGGCGCACCGGGTGCAGGCCTTCGGCCACGGCGGCTGGCCGGCACTCAGCGCCGCCCGGATGTGGGCATACCGATGGTTGGCGAAAAGCGACCGGGCGGACCAGGTCGTCATCTGCGGGCGAAGCAGTCCGAGCAGAACCGTTTCACCCGCATCGTCGTTGCAGGGAACGTCCCCGTTGCTGCGCAGGTAGAGGGTATGGAGGATTTCGCAGTTCATCGGGACAAAGCAGAGAGCGGTACACGGGAGTTCGGTCCGGCCCCAGAGGTGACCGCTCGCGCGAGCCGACCCGCCATCGGAGCCGACGACTTTCCGGTCGGCGTCGGAGCCAGACGGTGGAGCGGACGGTTCGCAACAGACAAAACCCCCTTGCGCTGCACGGGGCGCCCTCTTCACTCTCGACCCTCCATGGCTTACGACTGGCTCAAAGGTGTCGCCGACGAGTATGACGTGATCGTCATCGGCAGCGGCTTGGGCGGCCTCACGGGTGCCAATGTGCTCGCGAAGGCCGGCCACCGCGTGCTGCTGCTCGAACACCACTACCAATTCGGCGGACTCGCGACGTGGTTCACCCGCAAGGGCGGCCACATCTTCGACATCTCCCTCCACGGGTTTCCGGTCGGGATGATCAAGTCGTGCCGCAAGTACTGGACGAAGGAGATCGCCGATTCGATCGTCCAGCTGAAGGACATCCGTTTCGTCAACCCGCAGATGGATGTGTGGACGACCTTCACGCGCGAGGACTACACGCGCGTGCTGGTCGAGAAATTTGGCCTGGAGCGGGCGCACGTGGAGAAGTTCTACGACTACCTGCGGGGGATGAATTTCTACGACAACAACCCGGAGACGACCGGCCAGATGCTGGAGCGGTTCTTCCCGGGCCGGGACGACGTGAAGCGCCTCCTCATGGAGCCGATCGCGTACGCCAACGGCTCCACGCTCGACGATCCCGCGATCACGTACGGCATCGTGTTCTCGAACTTCATGGGTTCGGGCGTGTACACCTTCCGCGGCGGCTCCGACCTGCTCGTGGAAAAGATGATCGCCGAGCTGAAACGCAACGGCGTCGAGGTGCGGAAGAAGGTGCTGGTCGACAAGATCCTCGTCGAGGAGCGCGATGGCCAAAAGGTCGCCTGCGGCATCGTCGCCAGCAGCGGCCGGGTCGTCCGCGCGAAAACCATCCTCTCGAACGCCAACATCAAGAACACGATCTTCCGCCTCGGCGGCGCGGAGAATTTCCCCGCCGATTACGTCGCGGAGGCGCAGGCCGTGCGGATCAACTCCAGTTCGTGCCAGGTCTACTTCGGCATCCGCAAGGGCGAGAGCATCCCGCACATCGGCGACCTCGTGTTCACCTCGGAAAACCCGAAGTTCAGCAGCGCGGAGCTGACGGATTTTCACACGACGAGCCGGACCTTTTCCGTTTATTACCCGGACACGCGCCCGGGCTCGGATCGCTACACCGTTGTCGTCTCGCTCAACGGCCAGTACGCCGACTGGAAGAAATTGTCCGACGAGGAATACGAGCGGGAGAAACAGCGCCTGATCGACGAGTCGCTCGTCGCGCTGGAGAAATACATCCCCGGCGTGCGCGCCAAGATCGACTGGACCGAGGCGGCGACGCCGCGGACCATCGAGCGCTACACGACGCATTTCGGCGGCACGTCGTTTGGCACGAAGTTCGAGGGCCTCAAGGTCTCGATGGAGCTCTCGGAGAAGTTACCCGGCCTCTATCACGCCGGCTCCGTCGGCATCATCATGTCCGGCTGGCTGGGCACCATCAACTATGGCGTCATCACCGCCAATAAGATCGACAAGGCCCTGTTTGCGATGAAGCAGGCCGCCCCCGCCGCCGCCAACGCCTGACCGACCATGTCCCACGTCACCGACCTCATTCCGCATCGTCCGCCGTTTCTGTTCGTGGACGAAATCGTCAGCGAGTCCGCCGACGGCCTGGTGGCGAAGCGGACGTTTCGCGCCGACGAAGATTACTACAAGGGCCACTATCCGGGCGCGCCGATCACGCCGGGCGTGCTGCTGTGCGAGGCGGTGTTTCAGACCGGCGCGCTGTACATGGCGAAACTGATGGCAGGGCAGGGGAGCAAGGAGGGCGTCCCGCTCCTCGCCAAGATCAGCGACGTGCGCTTCCGCAGCCCGGTCTATCCCGGCGACACCATCACCATCGAGGTGAAGAAAAAGGAGACGCTGGGCGGCTTCACGATGATGAGCGGGAACATCAAGAACGGCGACAAGCGCGTGCTGAACGTCGATTTCGCCGTCGCTTGGAAAACGCCCGAGGGAGCGCCCACCGCATGAGCGATTTCCTCCAGGTTTCCGGCAAGACCTTTCTCGTCTTCGGCGTCGCCAACCGGAAGAGCGTCGCGTGGGCCGTGGCGAAGACGCTGGAAGAGCAGGGGGGGCGCGTCGTGTACAGCGTTCGCTCCGAGGCGCGGAAGAAATCGCTCGAAACGCTGCTCGCGGGCAAGCCGGTTTTCCTGTGCGACGTGGAGCAGGAGGGCGCCGCGTCGCGCCTCGCCGGCGAAGTCGCCGCCGCGGGCTTCGCGCCGCTGTCCGGGATCGTCCACTCCATCGCGTTCGCCAACTACAGCGAGGGCTTCAAGCCGTTTCATGAGACGAAACGGGCGGACTTTTTGCAGGCGACCGCGGTCTCGGCGTTCTCGCTCGTCGAAGTGGCCAATGCGTTCAAGCCGCACCTCGCGCCCACGGCCTCGGTCGTGACCATCGGGATCTCGTCGCTGCTCGTGACGCCCGACAACTACGGCTACATGGGCCCGATCAAGGCCGCGTTGGAATCGAGCGTGCGGTTTCTCGCGAAGTCGTTCAGCGCGGACTCCGCGGTGCGGTTCAACGTCGTCGGCTCCGGCCCGCTCAAGACGAGCGCCTCGGCGGGCATCCCCGGCTACCTCGAAAGCTACCTCTATGCGGAGAAGCTGACCTACCGTAAGAAGAATCTGGATACGCAAGAGGTCGCCAACGCCACGGTGTTTCTCCTCAGCGACCGCAGCAGCGGCGTGAACGGCACGACGCTGGTGGTGGATGCGGGCCTGGGCTCGAACTACTTCGACAAGGAGATCGTCCGGCTGGCGATGCGGATGGAAAAGTGAGCCGCATCGCATGAAATTCGAACACGTCTGCATCGAGTCGCTGGCGGTCGCCCTCCCGGACGAGGTCTGGAGCTCCGCCGCGATCGAGACCCGGCTCGGCTCGCTCTACGACCGGCTCAAGCTGCCCGCGGGCCGGCTCGAGCTGATGTCCGGCATCCGCGAGCGCCGCATGTGGCCCGTGGGCACGCGTCCCTCCGACGCGAGCGCCGCCGCCGGGCGCGCTGTACTCGAAAAATCCTTACTCAAGGCCGACCAGGTGGAGCTCTTCATCCATGCTGCGGTGAGCCGCGACATGCTGGAGCCGGCGACGGCGTCGTTTGCCCACCGCAAGATCGGCCTCCCCGGGACGGCGCAGATCTTCGACGTGTCGAACGCCTGCCTCGGATTTCTCAACTCGCTCACGGTGGCCGCCGGTCTGATCGAGTCCGGCCAGATCCGTTGCGCGCTGGTCGTATCCGGAGAAAACGGACGTCCGCTCGTGGAGCAGACGCTCAAGACCCTCCTGGAAAAGCCGCTCACGCGCAACGAGATCAAGCCCTACTTCGCCAACCTCACCATCGGTTCCGGCGCCGTGGCCGCGGTGGTCTGCCACCGCTCGCTGGTGAAGGGCCGGCCCCACCGCCTGCTCGGTGGCATCGCGCGCGCGGCGACGCAGCACAGCGACCTCTGCCAGGGCGACACCCACGGGGCGGACGCGCTTGCGAT
>JAPLTR010000347.1 GCA_026398065.1 Verrucomicrobiota bacterium
ACTTCAATGTCACCAACATGAACGATGCCGGCGGCTGGATGATTGGCGTCGATCTCGGCACCGCGGTGCCGAACTCCAATCCCACGGGCGAGAGCGTCTATCAGAACATCATCCGCGGTGCGCCGGTGGCCAACAACTTCCCGACGCGCGATGGCGTGATCAACTTCGGCGCAGCCGACGCCTACAACACGGAGCGTTTCGAATTCCAGCGCGGGCCGGACACCTCGATGTTCGGTGACGGCGGTCCTGGCGGTCGCCAGGGCAGCCAGAGCAAGCGGGCGAGCTTCAACCGGTCGTCGACCAGCCTGAGCGTGCAGGGAGACTCATGGAACGGCTTCCGCCATACGCTCGACTACAGCAAGGGCTGGGAGCGCTTCGGCGTACGCCTCAACGCGCTCTACACGGACGCCCCCGGCTATGCGGCCGGCACGGACAAGACCAAGAAGGCGTGGACGATCGCGACCAACACGCAGGTGACCAAAAACACCCTCTTCCTCGCGTCCTACGAGCGGATGAATGAATGGAATCACCTCTGGTCGATCACCAACGGCGATGCGCAGGCAGCGTGGGACAGCACGACGATCAACAACGACAACTCGGCGCTGCTGGGCAATGACAACACCCTGCTCAATGCCCAGGGACTGGAACGCATGACCGTCGCGGCCAACGGCACCGCGAGCAACATGTTCGTCTATAACTTTGGCACCGGCGATATGCAGGATTATGGTGGCAACCAGTACCGCACCCGCGGCATCGGTGCACTTGGCCCCAATCTGCGCATTCCCTACAAGGGCAATCCCTACCTCCTGGCCATCCCCTCCCGCCGGAAGCCCATTCCGAGCATGGATCCGAAGTTTGCCGCCGCGCCGCGGGATAACATCGCGGCCCGCGATTCCAACACACTCGCGCTCAACCTCCAGCACCGGATCGGCGATCTGTTCATCCAGGTTGGCTACACGAAAAACGATTTCGACAACAACACGATCTGGTCAAATACGAGTCCCAATGCGTACATTATCGATGTCAACAAGGTGCTGCCCAACGGCCAGCTCAATCCAAGGTTTCTACGTCCGTTCACCGATGTGGAGCAGAACAATATTTACAGCCAGGATGCCATCCAATCTTATCAAGGCATCGCGACCTATAAGTTCGTGGTCCCGCGATGGTGGGATTACAAACAGCAGCTGAGCTTCACCACCGAGCACCGCAATACGCAGTCCGAGGGGGCGACCCGGGCCTGGCGCAGAATTGACAACCCGGTGCAGGCTGATCCGTACAACAACGCGAACCGGTTCTTCTACCGTGTCTATTGGGATGATCCCAAGGCGAAGTTGTCGACGATTCTGACCGACCCCAACAAGATCGGGTTCGGCAAGTGGGCTTACGTCGAGGGCGGTGGTGGCGGCAATGGCAAGGATTCCATCACGCTTCGCAAACTGGACCACTACGCCCTGACGTCGCAGAGTGCCTTCTTTGGCGAGAAGGTCGCGTTCACCGCCAGCTATAGCCAGGACAAGGTGGGCGTCGATTTCCAGGGGCGCGTGAGCAGTCCCACCTTGCTGGCCGGCTCCACGGGCCCGTCGGGCGGCTATAAGAACGTCCTCGGCGTCAACAACGTCCCGGGCAGCCACTACGTCAGGGATGTGACGGTGCATTCCGCCGCTGTCGGGACCGTGTTTTATCCCTTCCGCGTCAAGGGCGAGGGAGTACTCAAGACGTTCCTCTCGCCTCTCGGCTTCGTGTTCAACTTCGCGGAGAACACCGAGCCGCCGAGCGCGAACAATCCTTCCCCGCTCCTCAGTGGAGACGCACCGCCGCTGACGCACTCGCGCACGAAGGACTACGGCTTGCGCTACTCCATCCCGGGCGGAAAAGCCTACCTGACGCTGTCGCATTACCATACCGATCAGGTCGACATCGTGGACGGCTCCGGCAAAGGCAACTTCGGCAGCACCACCGACATCGCCAACATCTGGATCAACCTGGGGTATACGGATCCAAAACTGACGACCACGACCGCAGGCTCAGGTTTCAACTACTCCGATCCCGCCACGCGCCGCTTGGAAGGCTGGGAGGCTGAACTGACGGCCAACCCGACGCGGAACATCACGATGCTGATCAACTACTCTCATCCGCTCGTTTACACCGTGAAGGACAGCGTGGATCGCAAAGCCTATGTCGCGGCCAACCGTGCCTTGTGGGAGGCGGGGGCGAAAGCCACTCAGGGCCAGGTGCTCAACGGCAAGACCATCCTCGATCCTGTGGCCATCCAGAACGCGCTGACCAATATCGATAACAGCCTCGCCGGGATTGCATCCGGCGTCTTGGAGGACGGGGCCAACGTCCACCGGATCAACCTTACGGGGGCCTACCGCTTCAACGAAGGTATGTTCAGGGGCCTGGGACTCAATGCGGGTGTCCAGTATCGCAGTCACATGAAGGCCGGCAGCCGCGACGCCCGTCTCAAGTTCGGCCTCCCCGACAGCGCTACCCCTACGACCCTCCAAAACACGCAGGCCGCTTGGGACTACCTCTGGACGCCATCCTATTGGAGACACACGCTGACGGTGGGAGCCAACTACACCCGCCGTTTCGGTAATCAAAATTGGCGGTTCCAACTCAACGTGAGCAATCTGCTGGATGAGGGGGATCCGATCTGGGGACGCAGCGGCCTGGGCTTCGGTGCCTATACGACCGTTGGAGAAAATATCCTGAATGCCGGCAACAAGCGCACTCAGTTCCTTTACAGCTTTGGCAACCCCGAGCCGCGGAAGTTCGCTTTCAGCAGCACGGTCACCTTCTGATTGGAACGATTTCCGTGTGATCGTCACGCAGAGCCTGCGCCACGCGTGGGCACTGCTTCGGTCATGCGAAGCGTTTCGGCGCCTCTCCCTCGCGGCCTGCGTCCGCCATCGTTTCCGAAAAGACCTCCCCTTGCCCCATGAGGATTCCACTTCGTGCCGCGATCGGCGCCGCGTTGATCTCCGGCCTGCCCGTCCCTCTCGGTTTTGGCCAACCCCCGGCGACGACACCTGCCGCGGGTACTGCCCGCGGCGGGCGCAGTGGCGGACCCGGTGTCGAGGCGAGCGTCGTCACCGCGGCGCGTTCCCCCGAGGTCAATGGCAATGGCACGATCACCTTTCGCCTCCAGGCTCCAAATGCCAGGAGCGTGCGGATCATCACTGATTTTCCCAAGCTGGGCGACGTTCCGGTCAACGGCTCCGCCGGCTTCGATATGGCCAAGGACGAGCACGGCGTCTGGTCATACACCTCTCCGAAGCTCGCGCCGAGTTACTACCAGTACTGGTTCGTCATGGACGGGTTTACGTTGCCCGATCCGCAGAACACCTTCGTGCGCCCGGCTTCCGGCGTATATAAGAGCATCGTCGCCCTCCCTGGCAAAGAGGCCGAATGGATGATGTTTCGCGACGTGCCGCACGGCAACCTGATCGAGCACCACTATCTCAATCCGGAAAACAAGACGGCCCGCCGCGTCGTGATCTACACGCCGCCGGACTACAGTACGAGCGGACGCGCCTATCCCGTGCTCTATCTCCTCCACGGTGCCAACGACTACGAGCGGGGTTGGACGCAGACCGGCATGGCCAATACGATCATGGACAATCTCATCGCCGAGGGCAAAGCGGCTCCGGCGATCATCGTGATGCCCTTTGGTCACGATACGACGGGCTCCGCCGGCAAGCTTCCCGAGGTCCGCGCGCTGCAAGCCTCGCTGGGCTACGTGCCGCCGGCGCGCGGAGAGGGCGGGGGTGGGCCGGGTGCGGCTCCCGCCGGTCCCAGCTACATGGAGAAAGATCTGCTCGGCTACGTGATCCCCTACGTCGAGCGGGAGTTTCGTGTGCTGAAGGACCAGCCCCACCGGGCGATCTTCGGCTACTCGATGGGCGGCGGCCACAGCACGACGATCGGTTTCGGCCACCCCGAACTCTTCGCCTATGTCGGCGGCTTCAGCGGCTACTCGGGGCCGGCGAGCGGCGTGACCGCCCGGCTGCTCGCCGACCCGGCCAAGGCGAATGCGGATTACAAGATCATCTTCATCGGTTCGGGCACCGAGGACACCGCCGTCAATGGTGGCCGCGCGCTGCATGCCGCATTCGCGGAAAAAGGCATCAGGCACCTCTGGAGCGAAGATCCCGGCTACGGCCACGACTACCAGATTTGGCGCATCTACCTGCACACCCTGCTGCAAAAGACATTCCGCGACTAGGAGCGCGCCATTTTAGCGCCGCGACCTTCACTCCATGATCATGACACGACGTACTCTGCTTTTGCTGGCAGGATTGTTGTTTTGGACCACGGGCGGACGTTCCGCGGATAAAAATTTCTACATCTTCCTCTGCCTCGGACAGTCCAACATGGAGGGATTTCCCGGCGTTCAGGATCAGGACAAGACCGACGTGGACGAACGCTTCCAAGTCCTGGCGGCGGTCGATTTTCCAAAACTCGGGCGAACCAAGGGCCAGTGGTATGCCGCGATCCCGCCGCTGTGTCGTCCCGGCACCGGACTTGGTCCCGCCGACTACTTCGGCCGGACCCTGGTCGCGAAGCTTCCGGCGCACATCAGGGTCGGCGTCGTCAACGTCTCCGTGGCGGGAGCGAAGATCGAAGTCTTCGATCCCGCTCGTCTCGAATCCTATGCATCCACGGCCCCCGCCTGGATGAAGAACACAATCGCCGGCTACGGCGGCAACCCCTACCGCCACTTGGTGGAGATGGGAAAGCTGGCCCAGGAAAGCGGCGTCATCAAAGGCATCCTGCTGCATCAGGGCGAATCGAACACCAACGATGCCGAGTGGTCGCAGAAGGTGAAAGCCCTCTATGAGAGTTTGCTGCGGGACCTGAAGCTCGAGGCCGGGGACGTGCCGTTGCTCGCGGGCGAACTGGTGGGAGCGGATCAAGGCGGCGCATGCGCGAGCATGAACAAGGTCATCGGCGACCTGCCCACGATCATACCGACCGCGCATGTCGTTTCGTCGCACGGCTGCATCGGACGGCCCGACCATCTGCATTTCACGCCCGAAGGTTACCGCGAGCTCGGGAAACGGTATGCCGAGGCGATGCTCCCGTTGCTCCGCGCAAAGGACCCTGTCCAAAAATGATCCTCCCCGGGCTGGCCCATCCCTGTGTTAGAAACCGCATTTTTTCGCCTCCGGGTCCGTCGATGAAAATCGCGATTCGAGCGCTCGCCGCCGTAGTCTCCGTGGTGACGGGGGACATGGCCGCGCGTGCGGCCCAGCCACCGGCGGATGTCGCAGCCTTTTTCGACCGGTACTGTGCGGGCTGCCACAACGATGTCGACCGAGAGGCCCGCCTCGACCTCACGAGTCTCGCCTACCAACCGACGGACGCGCCGAATTTCGACTTGTGGGTGAAAATCTACGACCGCGTCAAAACCGCGGAGATGCCTCCGAAGAAAAAGGCGCGACCGGACGCGGCGGATCTCGAGCCGTTTCTCCGCACCCTGGCCTCGACGCTGACGGCCTCCGAGCAGGCGATGATCGCAGGCGAGGGGCGTGCGGTGCAGCGCCGCCTCAATCGCTACGAATACGAGAATGCGCTGCGCGACTTGCTCAACGTGCCGTGGGCCCAGGTGAAGGACAAGCTGCCCCTGGAGGGCGAGCGCCACGGCTTCAACAAGAGCGGCGAGGCGCTCGATGTGTCGTTCGTGCAGATGGACCGGTACCTCAGCGCGTCGGACTATGCGATGCGGCAGGCGATGGCGGCGGCGTTTGAGCGACCGGCGAAGACCGTTCGAAAGATTTACGCGCGCGATGTGATCTTCGGGTACCAACCGCGCGAAAACGGCACACTGCCCGACCGGCTCGCGTTTCCGGTGCTCGACTCGCGTGCGCAGCCGGAGGTGCGGGCCGGTCGCGCGCCCAACTCCAGCCCGGAGACGCGTGAGCGCGAAGCGGTCGGCAAGGTCTCGAGCATTTTCAGCGATGCAGGCGGCTACGCGTGGGGCTTCAGCGCGCCGACGTCCGGGCGCTATCGGATGCGCCTGAAAGGCTACAGCATCTGGGTGAGCGGCGGTGGGATTGGCCGGTGGATGTTCGACGGACAGGGAGCGGAGAAAGCGGCCACCTACTGGCTGCCGGTCTGGCACCGCCCGAACGCCGACGAGATCTGGCCGGGCCGCAACGGCGAGCCCATCGGTTTCTACGCGTCCACCGCGGGACAAACCCGGCCGATCGGAGTGGGAGATTTTTCGGCCGATCCCTCGGTCATCGAAATTGAGGCGCAGCTCGCGGGCGGCGAGACGGTGCGCACCGATGCGATGCGCTTCTTCCGCACCCGCGTGAACGGCACCGACGAACAATACGTGAACCCGCTGGCGACCACCGACGGCATGCCGGGTTACGCGGTGCAGTGGTTGGAAGTGGAGGGCCCGCTTGAGGACCCGGGCGCCACGGCCGGCTACAAGCTGCTCTTCGGTGATCTGCCGATGCGCCGCGCCGAGGGCCCAGCGGCCCGCGGCGTGGAGCTGGACATTTTTCCGGTGGGTGGCTTCGGAGGCCGCGGCGGATTCGGCGGGTTTGCCCCCGGCGGGCCGGGCGGTGGCCAGCCTCCCGCTCCCGGCGGCGCCCCCGGTCGTGGCCCAGATGGCCCACCTGCCGCCCAGCCCGATGGGGCGGTGGCGCCAGCTGATGCCGGCGGTCGCGGGCGCGGCCCCGCGGGCGGAGGAGCGCGGGGCGGTGGCCGTGGAGGACGCGGGGGCGGCGCGGGCGTTCGCGTCGAGGTTGCTTCGGAAAATCCCCACCAGGATGCGGAGCGGCTGCTGAGAAATTTTGTTCAGGTCGCCTATCGGCGGCCGGTGCGGGCGGGCGAGGTGGAGCGTTTTCTTGGTTTGTTCGAACGCGAGTGGGATTTCGGCTCCGGTTTTGCGCGTTCGATGCTCACGGCCTACACGGGCGTGCTCGCGTCGCCGGGCTTTGTCTTTGTCGAGGAACAGACGGGGAAACTCGACGACATGATGCTCGCCACGCGTCTCTCGCTGTTTCTCTGGAATTCCCTGCCCGACGCGGTGCTCCGCGCGAAGGCCGAACGCAACGAGCTGCACCACCCCGAGGTCTTGCGCGCCGAGACCGAGCGGCTGCTGAACAGCCCGCGGGCCGCCCGCTTCGTCGAGGCCTTCACCGACTACTGGCTCGACCTCCGGAAAATCGACGACACCTCGCCGTCCTCGACGATCTACAACGACTACGAGATGGACGATCCGCTCAAGCTCGCGGCGCTCGACGAGCCCCGGCTCTTCGTCGCCGAACTGCTCCGCGCGGACCTGCCGGCGCGCAATGTCGTCGATGCGAACTTCACGTTTCTCAACGCCCGCCTGGCCGCCCACTACGGCATTCCGGGTGTGGAGGGCGCGCGGATGCGCCGCGTTCCGCTTCCGCCCGGCTCTGATCGCGGCGGCCTGATGACGATGGCGAGTGTGCTCAAGGTCACCGCCAACGGCACCACCACCTCGCCCGTGCTGCGCGGTCACTGGATCGCGGAGCGCATCCTCGGCCTCGAAATCCAGCCGCCGCCGCCCAGCGTCAAGGCGGTCGAGCCCGACATCCGCGGCGCGGTGACGATCCGCCAGCAGCTCGCCAAGCACCGGGAAGATGCTTCGTGCGCGTCGTGTCACATCAAGATGGATCCGCCCGGCTTCGCCTTGGAGAGCTACGATGTGATGGGGGGCAGGCGAGACCGTTACCGCGCGGTGGCCGAGGGCGTGGCGCCCGTTCGCGGCTTCGGCATGAGCGGGCAGGCCTTTGCCTTTCACTACGGTCTCCCGGTCGACGCAGCCGGCGAGCTGCCCGACGGACGCGCGTTCAAGGACGTGCGTGAGTTCAAGGCTCTCGTGCTCAAGGACGAGCGGGCGATCGCGCGCAATCTGGCGAAGCAACTCGTGACCTTCGCCACCGGAGCGCCGGTGGGCTTCACGGACCGTGCCGAGCTGGACCGGATTCTCCAGCGCACCGTTCCCCGCCACTACGGCCTTCGCACGCTCGTCCATGAGATCGTGCAGAGCCCGTTGTTTCAAACGAAGTGATCCGCCCATGAGCAGCAATCTCCCCGCCGTCCACGCCCCGTTCATCGCCACGCGCCGGGCCCTGTCGCGCCGGAGGTTCCTCCAGGGCGCGGGCATCGCGCTCTCCCTGCCACTGCTCGACGCGATGCTGCCGCCCTTTGCGCGGGCGGCGAGCGCCTCGTCGCCGCTCGTGCCGGGCGCGAAACCGCGCCGGATGTTCGCCGTCTGCAACAATCTCGGCCTGCGGCCCGATCTCTTTTTTCCGAAGGCCGGCGGCGCCGACTACACGCCTTCGCCCTACCTGCAGCTCCTGCAGGAGCATCGCCAGGACTTTACGGTGTTCAGCGGCGTCTCGCACCCCAACGTGGATGGCGGGCATCCGTCCGACATTGCCTTTCTCACCGCGGCACCCCATCCGGCGAGCAGTTCGTTTCGCAACACGATCTCGCTGGATCAGCACGTCGCCGAGCGCATCGGCCGGCTGACGCGTTTCCCTTCGCTCACGCTCGCTGTCAATGGTGGCGGGCGCGGCCTCTCGTGGACGGGAACGGGCGTCGCGATCCCACCCGAACAGAGCGCCGCCGAGGTTTTCAGCCAGCTCTTCCTTCAGGGCACGCCCGAGCAGGTCCAGGCCCAGATCCACAAGCTCGACACGGGCCGCAGCATTCTCGACGCCGTCGGCGAGCAGGCAAAAGATCTCCAGCGCAATCTCGGCGCGCGTGACCGCAGCCGGCTGGAGCAGTATTTTACGAGCGTGCGCGATCTTGAGCACCGCCTGCAGGAGTCGAAGGGGTGGGAGAGCAAGCCGAAGCCGGTCGTCCACGTCGCGCCACCCGTGGACCCCGCGAACCCCGCTCAGTATATGGCGAAGATCAGGACGATGTACGATCTCGTGCGCCTGTCGTTCGAAACCGACTCGACGCGCGCCGTCACCCTGATGCTCAACAGTGTCGGCACGCCGGTCATCACCGACACCGGCGAGACATTGACCGACAGTTATCACAACCTGTCGCACCACGGAAAAGCCGACGAGAAGCTCTCGCAGCTCAAAATCATCGACGAGGGCCACATGAAGCTGCTCGCCGGCCTGTTTCGCGATTTGCGGGCGGTGCGCGAGGGGGAGGAGTCGCTGCTCGACCGCACGATGGTCCTCTACGGGTCCAACCTCGGCGACGCCAACGCGCACTCGACGGTCAACATGCCGGTGCTTCTCGCGGGCGGCGGCTTTCACCACGGCCGGCATCTGTCGCTCGATCCCGCCGGCATCTACCCGCTGCCCAATCTTTTCGTCTCCATGCTGCAAAGGCTGGGCCTGGAGGAGGAGCGGTTCTCCTCATCGACCGGCACGATGCGGGGCCTCGAACTCAAGGGCACCTGAGCCGACCGGAAAACCAGCCCCATGCTTTCGCGCATCGCCCCTGTGCTCAGCCTCGCCGCCTCTGCCGCCATCGGCATGGCCGCGACGACCTTCACCCCGCCGCCCGGACCGCTCGCGTCGCCGGCCGCGATTGCGGGCGTGCTCGCCGCCGTGCCGCCTCCTGCGGCGGGCGAGATCGTGGTCGATTTTGAAAAGGCTGACATCGGGGCACCGCTGCCGACGTGGGAGGAGAAGGGGGTGCGGTTCGAACTCGCCGGCCCGCTGAAGCGTACCCCGGCGGCGAAACCGCGCGTCATGTTTTTTCCGCACCTGGCCACGGGCCACAGGGGCATCCTCAACGCGATGGCGACCGATCAGGCGGTGCCGCTCAAGATGACGCTGCCGGGAGCCGGGGCGTCGTCGGTCACGCTCGTGCTCTGGGGCTCCACCGGCTGCCCGGCCGTCGTCGAGGTCTTTGATCACGAGGGCAAACTGCTCGATCAAAAGTCCGTCGCCATGTTGCCCGGGCGCAAAGCGCCCGACGAACCGGTCCCGTTTCTGACCGTCGCGCTCACGGGACGGGCGATCGCGGTCGTCACGCTGAGCGGTCCGCGGAATGGGGAGTATCTGGCGGTCGACGAACTGCGCTTCGTCCCCGTGGAGAAATGACTGAGTCCGCTATGAAAAATAATTTTCTTCTGCCGCTCCTCTTCGCCGTTCTCGCCCTCGCTCCGACGAGCGTCGCCGCGCCCGATCCGAATTTCCACATCTTCCTGTGCTTCGGCCAGTCCAACATGGAGGGCGGAGGGCCGCTGCTCGAAGGCGAGCGGACCGTGGACCCGCGTTTTCAGGTCCTGGCTGATTTCGACACGCCGGCCCGGAACCGAAAGATGGGAGAGTGGTATGACGCCATCCCACCGCTGACACGGCGTACCCGCGGAATTTCCATGATGGACTACTTCGGGCGTACCATGATCGCCAACCTGCCGAAAAAGTATCGCGTGGGGGTCGTGAAGCTGGGCGTTTCCGGCACACGCATCGAACTGTGGGACAAGGACGCCTTCCGCGCCTACCTCGACAGCCTGCCGCCGGACGGCCAGTGGAAGAAGCCGATCGCAAACGAGTATGACAGCAACCCGTACGAGTACCTCGTAAAGCTGGCTAAGATCGCCCAGCGGTCCGGGGTGATCAAAGGCATCCTGATCCATCAGGGAGAGTCCAACTTCGAGGACCAGGAGTGGCCGACGAAAGTGAAGAAGATCTACGGCGACCTCATGCACGACCTGAATCTCGACCCCAAGGAGGTGACGTTGCTCGCCGGGGAGGTGGTCAATGCCGATCAGAACGGAGAGAAGGCCAATGCCAACGTGATCATGAAGAACCTCCCCGGCACGCTTCCGAATTCCCATGTGATTTCGTCCGCTGGCGTCCCCGCCAATCGGGATCGCCTCCACTTTACCGCCGACGGCCAGCGGGAAATGGGCCGACGCTATGCCGAGAAAATGCTCGGCCTGATGGGATACAAAGCGACCGAGCCGAAAGAGCCCTACGTGAAGCGTGCGGCCAGCGCCACGACGGAACCGGCGGCCTCCGTTTCCGCGAAGCCATGAACCTTTCCTGAAATCCGCCCACCTTTCACCTCCAATCCAAAGATCACCATGATTCGTATTACCGCCACCCACGCCGGCTTTGTGCTCGAAGGCGAGGGCCGTCACGTGCTGTCCGCAGGAGACTTTTCGCTCGACGGACTTTTTGCCTCCGAAGATCCCGTCGCGTATGCCCGCGCCGCGCTCGGTTCCGGGACCGCTCACCCGGGCGAAGGCGCTGCGCCGCGGTTACGGGCCCCCATTCAATCGCAGGAGGTCTGGGCCGCCGGCGTCACCTACCTCCGCAGCAAGAATGCGCGCATGGCCGAGTCCAAGGACGCCGGGGGCGGCACGTTCTACGACAAAGTTTACGAGGCGGATCGTCCGGAATTGTTCTTCAAGGCGACGCCCCATCGCGTCGTTGCGCCGGGCGACGCCGTGCGCATCCGCGCCGACTCGCGGTGGAACGTCCCGGAGCCCGAGCTGACGCTGGCCGTCAGCGCCACCGGAAGGATCTTCGGTTTCACGATCGGCAACGACATGAGCTCCCGCGATATCGAGGGGGAGAATCCGCTCTACCTTCCGCAGGCCAAGTCCTACCACCGGGCCGCAGCCCTCGGCCCCTGCCTCGTCGTCACCGACAAGCTGCCAGCCCCGGAAACCACGATCGCGATCGCCATCCGGCGCGCGGGGGTGGTGGCGTTTGCAGGCGAGACGACCGTGGGCCAGATCAAGCGCCCGCTGCCCTCGCTCGCCGACTGGCTGTTTCGCGAGAACAGTTTCCCGCATGGCTGCTATCTGATGACGGGCGTGGGCGTGGTGCCGCCCGACGGGTTTACCCTCAGCCGCGGCGACGAGATCCGCATCACGATGGAACCGGTCGGCACCCTCGTAAACTCCGTCGACTAAGCTGAATCATCGAGCAACAAAAATTATGTCCCTTCACGGCAAAAGTCTCCTCGCCGGTGTCCTCGGCCAAACCGGCGGCAGGATTTTTCACGCGGTCAACCCCGCTACCAACGAGCGCCTCGCGCCTGACTTTCATGAAGCATCCGCCGGTGAAGTCACCCAGGCGCTGGATGCCGGGGCCGCAGCTTTCTCGACCTATCGCGCCTGTTCGGGCGCCGAGCGGGCGAAGCTGCTCGAAACGATCGCCGTGGAAATCGAGGCCCTCGGCGACGCGCTGATCGAACGCGCAAATGCCGAGACGGGCTTGCCGCCCGCCCGGATCACAGGCGAACGCGCCCGCACGTGTGGGCAACTGAGGCTCTTTGCGGCTGTGGCCCGCGACGGCTCGTGGACCGATGCCCGCATCGATCCCGCGCTGCCGGACCGCCAGCCGCTGCCGCGGCCGGATTTGCGGCGCATGCTGATCCCGCTGGGACCGGTGGTGGTGTTCGGCTCGAGCAATTTTCCGCTGGCGTTCTCGGTCGCCGGCGGCGACGTCGCGTCCGCGCTCGCGGCCGGATGCACGGTCGCGGTGAAGGCGCACAGTGCGCACCCCGGCACCGCAGAACTCGTCGGAGGCGCGATTGTGCGTGCGGTGGCCACCTGCGGCCTGCCCGCAGGCGTGTTCTCGCTCATCCATGGCGGCGGTGCGACGGTCGGGATGGCGATGGTCAGGCATCCGGCGACCGCCGCGGTCGGGTTCACCGGTTCCCACGCCGCGGGGCGCGCGCTTTTCGACGCCGCGGCCTCCCGCCCGCATCCGATTCCCGTGTTCGCGGAGATGAGCAGCCTGAATCCGGTGTTCCTCCTGCCGGGCGCCGTGCGTGAGCGGGCCGACGCGCTCGCGCAGGGGTTGGTGGGCTCCTTCACGCTCGGCGTCGGCCAGTTTTGCACGAAGCCCGGACTCGTGTTCGCGCTGCGCAACGACGAGACGCACGCATTCCTGGAAAAATTGGCTGCCGCCGTTCATGGCGCCCCGTGCGGTACCATGCTTACCCGCGGCATTCGCGACGCGTTCGTGATGAGCCGAGACAAGGTCACCGCCATCCCGGGGGTGCGCCCGCTGGCCGCTGCGACGGCGATCTCAGACACCGCGCGAACCCAGGCGCAGCCGAGTGTTTCAATCGCGACGGCGGCCGATTTTCTGGCGCATCCGGAACTGGCCACGGAAGCCTTTGGCCCGTTCACCCTCGTGGTCCTCGCGGAAACGCCTGGCGACTTTGCCGCTTGCGCCGCCTCGCTGGAGGGGCAGCTCACCGCGACCCTCCATGCGACGCCCTTGGACCTCCCCATGCTGCGCCCGCTGCTGGCGGCGCTCGAGCAGAAGGCCGGGCGCGTGCTGCTCAATGGGTATCCGACCGGCGTCGAGGTCTGCCAAGCGATGAACCACGGCGGTCCGTATCCCGCGACGACCGACGCGCGCTACACGTCCGTCGGCACTGCCGCGATGATGCGCTTCGCGCGGCCGGTGTGTTATCAAGGACTCACCGACGACCTGCTGCCGGACCCGTTGAAGAATGCCAACCCGCTCGGCTTGCTTCGCCTGGTCAACGGCCAGCCGACGCGGGATCCGGTTCGCTAGGTCGGATCGCCTGTTCTTGGCGAATCTGAATTCTTTTCCCAGGATAGTCGCATGAAAACCGCCACCCCCACGGTTGATTCCCTCGCCCGTCTTGCCGTCGCCGGACTGATTTTTGCCAGTGCCACGGTCGGCCTTCGGGCCCAGACGACTCCGGCGCCGGCCGCCGCCGCGCCCGCGGCGTTTCCCGGCCTCCCCGGCCCGGATGAGCGCAAACGAATCCAGGAACTCACGGCGTCCGATCACAAAAACATGCAGGCGCAACTTGGGATCATAAAGCTCCGTCCCGGGCCCAGCGGCAGCACCGCGCCAGGCACCGTGAATCCCGCGAATTACGATCCGGCCAAAGCGAACCCGTTTCCCGATCTCCCCGAGGTGCTGGTCTTGAAGAACGGCACGAAGGTCACCACGCCCGAGATGTGGTGGAAACAGCGGAGGCCGGAAATCGTCGAGGACTTCGAGCTCGAAGTCGTGGGGCGCGTGCCAAAGAATGTTCCGACGGTAAATTGGAAGGTCACCCGCACGGCGCGCACGCAGGTCGGAGACCGACCGGTGATTGCGGAGCAAGTCATCGGCCACGTCGACAACTCGGTGTTTCCCGGCCTCGCGGTTGATATAAAAATGGCCGTTGTCACGCCGGCGGAGGCGAAGGGCCCGGTGCCGGTGTTGATGATGTTCGGCTCCGGCGGTATGCCCGATGATCCCACGCCGAATTTTGGCCGCGGTCCGGGGGCGGCCAGCGCGACGACGGGCCCGGTCGATCCGCCTTCGCCGCAGCAGCTCATCGCCGCGGGCTGGGGCTATGTCTCGATCAGCCCCGCGAGCATCCAGGCGGACAACGGTGCGGGGCTCACGAAGGGCATCATCGGTCTCACCAACAAGGGCGAGCGGCGCAAACCCGACGATTGGGGCGCGCTGCGCGCCTGGGCGTGGGGCGCGGCGCGCGGGCTCGACTTTCTCGAAACCTACCCGGCGGTGGACGCGAAGCGCGTCGGCATCGAAGGCGTCTCACGCTATGGCAAGGCCGCGCTGGTGACGCTGGCGTTCGAGCCCCGCTTTGCGCTCGCGCTGGTCGGTTCGTCGGGGGAAGGCGGCGCCAAGCTGCATCGGCGGAATTTCGGCGAGGCCCTGGAGAACCTCGACGCCCACGAGTTGATCGCCCTCTGCGCGCCACGCCCCACCTTCATCAGTTACGGCATACCCGAGAAAGGTGACGCCCACTGGCTCGACCAGCAAGGCAGCTACATGGCCACCGTCGCCGCGGGCCCCGTGTTCCGACTGGTCGGCGCGCGCGACCTCGGCGAGCGAGACGACTACCGCGTCGCAAAGATGCCGCCCGTCAATACCGGGCTGCTCGATGGCCAACTGGCATGGCGCCAGCACGACGGTGGGCACGAGGACCGCTCGAACATGAAGCACTTCATCGCGTGGGCGAACCAGCTCCTCCACCACACGCCGCCTCGACCCAACCCTTAGCAGATCTTCGCCAGAAACTCCCGTTCGCGATACTCGAACCAATCGAAGTCTGCCGGCAGCGCCGCGCCGGACATATCCTGGCAAGCGACACCGACGAAGGCGCCGGTGAAGTTCGGCGCGCCGGGGGCGGTGGCCTCATCGGAGAGAATGCTCGCATCGAATTGCTGGGGGAGCCACTGCCACGCGGCGTCACGCCCCTCGACGCGATAGGCGAACAGCAGCCGCTCATGATCTATCTCGGCCCGCAGTTCGACTCGTGCTCCCGTCGGGATCGGGACCGGTGGGGTGAACGAGTCGGTCTGCGGCGAGTCCGGCGTGCAAGTCATCACTCTCAGGTGCTTCCCGGCGCTCTCATCGTGTGAGACATAGAGGTAGTGAAACTTTGAACTGTTGTAGTAGCACACCAGGCCGGCCATCTGCTGATAGTGCTGCGGCTCGAAGGCCAGCACGGTCGAGGCACTGTAGCAGTGCGCCTGCTGACGGCGGGCGACGAGGGCCTGCTTGAACTGGCTGCCGAGAGATTCGCGGCCGAAGAGACGGAGGTGGCCGGGCCGCGCGGTGAGCGAGAAGATTTCCTCGGGATACGGCGTGCGGAGCCACTGGAAGTGAATCGGCAGCGTCGGTCCGTCGAACTCCTCGCGCACGGGAGCGGCGGGAAACGGATGGGCCGGGAGGGCCGGTCCCGCGACGTCGGTCGACGGCAGCCCGGTGCCATCGGCGGTGCGGAGCCAGCCGTCGGCGCACCATTGCATCCGCTGGATGCCGGTTTCGCGGCCGAGCGTGCAACGGCCGCGGTTGCGCAGCGGCCGGCCGCACAGGAAGACCATGTAGGACTCGCCGCCCTGCGTCTCGACGAGATCGGCATGGCCGACGCGCTGGAGCTCGACGTCGGGCCGGTGGCGCGCGGTGAGGGGGTGGGTGTCGGGATGAAGCTCGTACGGGCCGAGGAGATGGCGGGAGCGCGCCATCGTGACGGCGTGGCCCCAGCTCGTGCCACCTTCTGCGACGAGCAGGTGATAGTAGCCGTCGCGTTTATAAACGTGCGGGCCCTCGGTCAGCCCGATGGCGGTGCCGGCGAAAATATTCTTCCGCTCGCCGACCAGCCGGCGCTCCGTGGCGGAGTATTCTTGGAGCACGATGCCGTTGAACCGATTTCTTCCGGGGCGATGATCCCACAGCTGATTGAGCAGATACTTTTTCCCGTCGTCGTCGTGAAAGAGCGACGGATCGAAGCCGCTGCTGTTGAGATAAACCGGATCGGACCATTCGCCGTCGATCGTTGGGCACGTGACGAGGTAGTTGTGGAAGTCGCGAAGCGAGGCGCCGGCCGCGCCGCCGACAGTGCTGCGGCCAAAACGTTTTACATCGGTAAAGATGAGCCAGAAGAGGCCGTCGGCGTAGGTCAGGCACGGCGCCCAGACCCCGCACGAGTCGGCGTCGCCGAGCAGGTTAAGCTGGCTCGGCCGCCTGAGCGGGCGGGTAAGGAGACGCCAGTGGACCAGGTCGCGGGAGTGGTGGATCTGCACGCCGGGGTACCACTCGAACGTCGAGGTCGCGATGTAGTAATCGTCTCCGACGCGGACGATCGACGGATCGGGATTGAAGCCGGGGAGGATGGGATTGCGGATGGTCATGGGGACGGGGGAGCGCCGGCGGCGGCGCGACGGGCGGTGAGTTCGGCCTCGATTTCATCGACGCGCTTCTGATTGAGCGGATAGATCATGAGGGCGACGGCCTTCAAGAGCGCAAACAAAGCGGGAGCCAGCGAGAAGGCGATGGCGATGCCGAGCAGCGCATTCGCGGTCTGGTGCTCCTGGCCTTTTTCATACCCGAACCGGGCGAGGAACAGCGGCACGAGAAAGCCCCCGATCAGCACGCCGGATTTGATGGAGAAAAGGGAGGCCGAGTAAATCAGGCCGGTGGAGCGGCGCCCGTACTTGACCTCGCCATAGTCGGCCACGTCGCCATAGAGCGCCCAGGTCAGCGCGGAGGTCGGCCCGGCGCAGAATTGAGCCAGCATGTTAAGGGCGACCATCAGCCCGAACTGGCCCTTGGGCACAAAAAAGAACGCGAGAAAACAGAGTCCGGTGACGAGGCTGAGCGCCGCCGCGTAGTACTTCTTGTCCACCTTGCGGGCGATGGGCCCGAGGCAGACGGTGCCGAGCACCAAACCCAGGGCGCCGCTCGTCAGAAACAGCGTGGTGCGGTCCAAAATCCAGAAGACCTGCGAGGAGTCGTAGCCCTGAACATACTTGAAATAGAAGATGGTGCTGCCGGAGCGGAGGGCCGAGAAGGCGTTGGAAAAAATCGAGGTGATGAGCAGCACCACCCACGGCCAGTTCTTGAAAAGCTCGCCCAGTTCTTCGCGCACATTCGTCTTCTGACCGGGGGGCGGGACGACCCGCTCTTTCGTCGTCGCAAACGTGATCAGGATGAGCACCACCGACACGACCGCGAAGATCCCCATGGTCAGCTGGAACCCGCGCATCTCGCTTTCGGCACCGAGATACTTCACGAGTGGACGGACAAAGAGCGAAATCAGAAAGGCGGCCCCGAAGGCGCCGACAAACCGGAAGGTGGAGGCGACCGTGCGGGTGCGGGGCGAGGGGCTGATGACGCCCAGCATGGCTGAGTAGGGCACGTTCACCACGGTGTAGCTCACCATCATGAGCGCATAGGTGATCAGCGCGTAGGCAATCTTGCCATTGGGTCCAAAATCAGGTCCGGCGAACATGAGATAGCCGCTGATGCCATAGGGGACGGCGCCGAACAGCAGATAGGGTCTGAATTTTCCCCACCGGGTGTTGGTCCGGTCCGCAATCAGGCCCATGATGATGTCGTCGAACGCGCCGAACGCCCGCACCAGCGGAATCATCCACAGGAGCGCGGTGGCCGGGATGCCCCAGACATCCACGTAGTAGTACGTGAGAAAGATGTTGAAGGTTTGGAAGAAGAAGTTGGCGGCGGTGTCGCCGAGGGCGTAGCCGACGTATTCGGACGTCTTGAGCCCGTCTTTGGGCGGAGGGGTGATCACGGGGCGATGGGGTCAGCGAGGGGAGAGCGAGCGTTCGAGGGAGAGTTGAGCGCGAAAGGCGCGCTCGGTGCCGGCGATCAGGCGTTGCCATCCGGCGGGGTCGACCAAGGGGGATTCATTTTCGCCGCGATCAAGCCGGGAAAACTTGCCGGTCATTCCAAACTGATCCCCGTGCGGCGCAAAGAAAATATCGCAGGGGAGTGACTTCAGTTTGGCAAACGTCGCCTCGAACTGTTCCACGAAGTCAGGAAAGAGGGGGTTGTTCACCAACCGGGTGCCGGCGTTGATCGTCGCACTGCTGAAGAAGACCACGTGCCGCGCCCGCCCGTCCTGAGTCACGTCCATCGTCCAGGTCGTCGCGCCGCGCGTGTGGCCCGGGGTGAGGTGCGCGGTAAGCGTCGTGCCGCCGAGGGTGAGGCGCTCACCGTCAGCGACGATCCGGTCGACTTTTACCGGCGCATAGACAATCGAGTCCTTCGGCCACTGGATATAGTCGTCCTCGCCACCCGACTCGAGCGCGCGGGTATCGCCGGCGCTCGCGACGACCAGCGCGCCGGTGAGTTTTTTCATCCGCGCGTGTCCGGCGACGTGATCGATATGGGCGTGGCTGCTGAGGATGAATTTGATGTCCGTAAGCTTGAAGCCCAAGGCCTCGACGCCCCGCTGAATGATCGGCACGGTATCCTCGAAGCCGGTGTCGAGCAGGAAGTGGCCCGCGGGGGTCGTGATGAGGAACGAGCTCACGCCGACCGCGCCGACGTAGTGGACGTTGGCCAACAAATGCCGGGGCGGCACCGGCGCGCGCCACGGATCGAACATGCGCTTCACTGCGGCGCGGTCGGGCGGGGGAGGGAGGACGGACGGGGTCTGGGCCGGGCACTCGAAGGCGGTGGCGAAAAGCAGCGCGAGACAGAGCGTGCGCGTAAGGCTCACGGGGCGTTAGAAATTGCGGCGGCGCCCGGGTGCATGGTAAATTGCGTGAGCGGCTTGTCGTTGGCGTCGAGAAAGCGCGCGCAGCAGTCGACCATGCCGCGATTGTTGACGACCATGAAGCGGACCACGTTCGGTCCCTTCCTGAGGGTGAATTTCCTTGAGGCGGTGTCGTCGATGAAGGTCTGGATATCGCCGTAAAGAGCGACCGCCTCCTGGTCGTTGACCCACCAGACCGAGCCGGCATTGGAGCCGACCGCGAGCCGCACGTTGGGGACCTCCTCCGGGCAGTCGACGATCGTCACGCCCCAGAAGACCATGTTGGAGGTGGGCTTGCCGGTGAAGAAGGCGAAGTGATAGAGATTCACATTGTGCGTGCTGGAATCGACGGCGCGCCAGGTGTAGGCAGCGCCATCGACGGTCACGTTGTCGCCGTCCCGCGGGAGGACCGAATACTGGTTGGGGAAATACTCTTTCTTCGCAGCGGCGCGGATGGCGGACTCGACCACCACTCCGTCGCCGGGGATGGGCTCCAGGAGGAGCCAGCGCGAAAGGAAACCGGCCGCGCCGGGCCGGACGGCGGTGGCCGGGGCGAGTTTGAGCGAGGGCGACGCGTTGATGCCAAGGGGTGGCGGCGTGGGAGGGCCATCGGCCGCGTGGGACGAAGAGGCCAGGCTCAGTCCGGCCAGGGCGAGGAGGGTGAGAGTTTTGATCATGGGGATCGAATGGGGGGGCGGGAAGGAGGGCGCTGGAGTTCTCCCGTTCAGAGGCCCTTGAGATTCCACCGCTGGCGGTCGCTCTCCGGGTTGAATTTGGCGAGCGTGGCGAAACTCCTCCCGACCGCGGAAAGGGCCAGCGGCTCTTTGGAGCCGGGGACGGATTTGGGCATGATGCGGTAGGACCCGTCGGTGAGCTGCTGGATGGCCCAGAGCTCCTCCGGTGCGCCGGTGAATGCCGGCACCGTCGCCAACTCGCCTGCAGCGGTCGCGGCGAGGGCGCGATCGGTCCCGGCGAGGGTGATTTTGAAATACGGGGCCCCGGGATAGCCCCCCGCGTTGGGCACGGCGCTGATCGTCCACTTCTGTTGCGCCTGGTCGAGGTAGTTGGCCATGCGGGTGGCGATGGTGCCGGTCGGCCAGTTCTTCGAAACCACTGCGACATCCTGCGGGGGAATGGGCGGGCCGCCCGCGCCGCGCCCGCGACCGCCGCGCGGAGGGCCACCCGGAGCGGGACCTGCGCCGGCGGTCGGACCGGGGCTGGCCGGTGGGGTAGCCCCGCCGACCGCGGCGGTCGCGGGGGCGCCGGGTCCGTCTGGCCCTCCACC
>JAPLTR010000317.1 GCA_026398065.1 Verrucomicrobiota bacterium
ATAGCCGTTTGGCACCTCGGGCTTCCATGACTTGACTCGCGCGAGAACCTTCGCGAACACCTTTGGCTCGGCCATCAGAGCCGGATTGACGACGCCACCCAATTGCTGCTGAAGAGCACCGAAGAGAACCATCGGACTGTCGCCACCGGTTCCCGTGGGAGGGAACAACTCCTTGTCGAATTGCGCCCGGAAACGGGCGACATAAAAGAGAAATCCAGAGTCTTCGAGACGCTTCTCTCGCAACGCCACACCCGAGGCCGTGTAAAGCATCACTGCAGAAGCGGACTCTGGCTTGGCGAGTATTTTCTTCAGGGCCGCGGCCGACTCGCTACCCTTGGTCGTCAGCTGCAAATAGAGCGCTTGCTCGGCGGCCGACTGCGCATGGAGCGAAACCACCCAAGCAAAGATCGTGATAAACAGGAGAATCTTCTTCATGGGATTTGGCCCAACGTCTAAGCCAAACCACGGTCGGGCGCGAGCCCGGACGTTGGCTCTTGAGCCAGGGTATGATCCGGGGAAAAGATGACAGGGTTAATTCTCGATGGGCGCGAGTGAACGCCCACTTGCCCAAGCCCCCGAAAAACCTATCGTTCGCGCTGCGACCGTTAAGACCGCCATCGGGCCTTCAGATCCGGCAATCTGAGGTTGCCCTGATTTGACGGACAAATCGGAAACGAATGCATCATGCCCGATCCCTTTAAAGCCGACCGGCCTGTGGCGCTGGAGTCACCCGCCCATTCGGCGTCGTTGCGGGAGAAGTCACCGCTGATCGTCGATGAAATGGCCCGGATCGACTGGCTTGGCTTTTCCACCGCGTATGGTGCGCCCGACACGGTCTCACCCGATTTGCGCCTGCTCTTGTTTGGCAGCCAGAGGCAGGCGCTGGCGGCGGCGCACCGGCTCTGGTGCGGGTTGTGCCACCAGCATGCATATGTCTCTTCCGCCGCGGAACCCGCGCTGCGCTTTTTGCTGATCGGCCTGAAGGAATCCAACGACCTCCTCCGGGTTGAAATCCTCGATATCCTCCTCGGCTTCGTGGTGTGCTACGATCCGGCGGTGCCTTTCTCGGTGAGAATTCTTGCCGAGATGAAAGGTGAAAAAACGTTTTTGGCGGATCTCCAGCAGTCTTCCGACAAGGAGGTCGCCGAGTTTGCCCGATCCATTTGCGGCGCGCTCGACAACACCTAGGCGGTCCGGAACGAACTCGGTTGCCATACACCGCGATAGGGCGATCAGCTCGAAGCAAAGCACCGGCCCCAGACAGCCCTCGGCCCCAGTCTACTCCAGCCCCAGCACCTTCCGCCCCACGGGCGAGATCATCTGCGGCGTCCACTGCGGGTCCCAGACGATGTGCACCTTGGCGGACTCGACCGTGGGCAGGCGCGCGATCTTTTCCCGCGCGTCCTCGGCGATCACAGGGCCCATGCCGCAGCCGGGCGCGGTGAGGGTCATCTTCACTTCGACGGCGTGGCCACCGGCCGGCGTCGCGTCGATCGCGAGGTCGTACACCAGGCCGAGGTCCACGATGTTCACCGGGATCTCCGGGTCGAAGCACGTCTTCAGCGTCTCCCACACCGCCTGTTCGCTGAACTCCCCGGCCGCCGCCTCGGCCTGCTCGGCCGGGGTGTAGCCACCGATGGCGGACGTATTTTCTTTGGCGATACGAAACAGCCCGCGGTCCGTGCGCACGGTCACGTTGCCCCCGAGCGTTTGTGTGATGAAGACCTCCGTGCCCGCGGGCAGCGTGAGGACATCGCCGGCGGGAATCGCCATCACCGAACAGTCTTGGACGAGGGAATGGGTCATGGGAGAAACGTTATCGGAAAAGAAACGCCGTGAGAAGCGAGGAGTGGTGCGGGAGCGTGGTACGGTGTGGGTAGGGCCCGATCACCGAGCGGGCCGTCAGGGGACAGGCCGCTTCGGTAGGGCGTCCGGCTTGCGGACGCCTTGCCTCGATCCGGCCTAACGGCGTCCGCAAGACGGACGCCCTACCACCGACCTTCGTGCACGGCCTGCCCGGAGGTCAGGCCCTACCCCATGAGCCCGGCCGCCGCCTGCCGTGCTCAGCGGATGGACAGGTTCAGCGGCAGGCGTGCGTACACGCCCTGCGGGTCGTTGAAGGAGCGCAGCACCTTGACCTCGCTCTCGAGCTTCTGGGCGAGCTGCACCGCGATGCCGGGGGCCGCCTTGGCGTTGTTTGGCGTGAATTTTTCCAGCAGGTCCTGCACCGCCTCGAAGAGCTCCTTCGGGCGCGGGTACTCGGAGAGCCGGTAGTTCGGCCCGAGCTTCGCCTGCGCCGCCGCGTACGTGATGGCGGCGTCGAGCCCGCCCAGTTCGTCGACGAGGCCGAGCTTCTTCGCCTCGGTGCCCGACCACACGCGGCCCTGCGCGATCTCCTGCACGACCTCGAGCTTGAGCTTCCGCGCCTCGGCCACCTTGCCGACAAACTCGCCGTAGATCCAGTCCACCATCTTTTGGAACACCATGAGCTCCTCCGGCGTCTTGGGCCGCGAGATGCTGATGATGTCGCCGAATTTCCCGGTCTTCACCGCGTCGAAGGTCACCCCGAAATCGCCCGTCAGCTTCTTGACGTCGAACTGCACGCCAAACACCCCGATCGAGCCCGTGATCGTCGTCGGCTCGGCGAAGATGCGGTCGCCGTACGCAGAAATCCAATACCCGCCCGACGCCGCGTAGCTGCCCATCGAGACCACCACCGGCTTCACCTTTTTCAGGAGGCGGATTTCGCGCTGGATCGTCTCGGAGGCCGAGGCGCTGCCGCCGGGGCTGTTGACGCGCAGCACCACCGCCTTGACGTCCTCGTCCAGCCGGAGCTTGCGCAGCTCGCGGGAGAACCGCGCGCCGCCCACGTAGTCGCCGTCGCCGTCGCCGTCGACGATCTCGCCCTCGGCGTACACGACCGCGACGCGGCCCTTGCCGGTCGCGCCTTCGTCCTCCACGGCCGTCGGCGCGTCCGCGATGTCCTTCGAGACCCGCGCGTAGTCGGCCAGCGTGATCTGCTTGAAGGGCTGCTTGGATCCCTTGCGGCCGGTCCGCTCCTTGAGCGTGTCATAGACCTCGTCGCGGTAGGCGATGCGGTCGATCAGTTTGGCGGCCTTGGCCTTCTGCGGGCTGATGAGGCCCTCGGCATCGACCAGCGCCTGGATGTCCTTCACCGTGGTCCCGCGGCTCGGCGCGATGTCGGCGAGCACGCCCGCCCACACGTCGTCGAGGAGCTTCTGCAACTGCTCGCGGCTCTCCGGGCTCATGTTGGTGCGCGTGTAGGGCTCGACGGCCGACTTGTATTTGCCGACGCGCGTCACCTGCACGCCGACGCCGTACTTCTCGAACGCCCCGGCGAAGAACATCGGCTCGCTGGCCAGTCCCGGCATGATGATCGTGCCGTAGGGGTCGATCGCGAGGTCGCCCGCCGCGGACGCCACATAATAATCCTTGGTCATCACCTGGGTGAGATAGGCCGTCACCGGCTTGCCCGCCGCCTTCACGGCGAGCAGCGCGGCGCGCACCTCCTTCAGCGCGGCAAATCCGGACCCGAAGTCCGCCGGGTGCAGCCCGCCGGTGACAAACACGCCCGCGATGCGGTCGTCCTTCGCCGCGGCGCGCAGCGCGCGCGTGACCGTGCGGAGCTGCAGGGTGTCGTTGCGCCCGCCGCCGAGCGGCCCGAAGTCGATGGCCGGGGGCGCGTCGGTGATGTTGGTCGAGAGGTCGAAGACGAGATACGAGCCCTTCTCGAATTCCGGGGCCGCCTTGTCGCCTCCCGCGCCGATCGCCGCGATCACGCCGATGAAGCCGATAAAGAGCACAAACGCGCCGCCGGTGAAGATGAACAGCGCCACCAGGGCGCCGAGCATCGAGGTGAAGAAATTTTTCATGCGAGGTTGGCACCGTACCCGCTTTCCTCCGTTCCTCCAGTCGAAACACCGTCCGCCGCCGATCCCCCTCAACTTTCGCCCCCGTGCGCCGATCTTTCACCTTGCTGACACACGCTGCGCCACGAACAGGTTGCGCGCCGGGGCGGCATGCCCATATTCCGCGACCATGAGCGAGCTAAAGGAGAAGGAACTCCTCACCACCAACCGCAAGGCGCTCACCATTAACTTGGATGAGCCCATCTATGGCACGTTCGCCGAAATCGGCGCCGGGCAGGAGGTCGCGCGCATGTTTTTCCAGGCGGGCGCCGCCTCCGGCACGATCGCGAAGTCGATTTCCGCCTACGACATGTCGTTCAGCGACGCGATCTACGGCAAGGCCCCGCGCTACGTCTCGCGCGAGCGTCTCGCCCTCATGCTCGACCACGAGTACGAGCTGCTGATCGCCCGCCTCGCCGCCCAGCGCGGGGAGCGCACGACCTTCTTCGTCTTCGCCAACACCGTCTCCGCCCGCAATTTCAAGGGCACCAACGAGGCCCACGGCTGGCTCGGCATCCGCTTCCAGACCCAGCCCGGCGGCCCGCCCAGCGACATCGTCCTCCACGTCCGCATGTGGGACAAGGAGAACGTCCTCCAGCAGCAGGCCCTCGGCATCATCGGCGTCAACGCCGTGTATGGCGCGTTCTACTACCGCGACGACCCGCGGAAGTTCATCGCCTCCCTCCTCGACAATCTCAGCCCCGACCGGATCGAGGTCGACATGCTCAAGTTCACCGGCCCGGCGTTCGCCCACGTCGACAACCGCCTGATGTCGCTCGCCCTCGTCCAGCACGGCCTCACCAACGCCGTGATGTTCGGCAACAACGGCGAGGTCCTCCAGCCCTCCGAGGTCCTCTACAAGAAGGCCATCCTCGTCGAGCGCGGCAGCTTCCGCCCCGTCACCCACGTCAACGTCGACATGCTCAACTGCGCCACCGCGCAGTTCGTCCAGGAGCCCGACGTCAAGGGCAAGGACGTCGTCGTGCTCATGGAGATCACGATGAACAACCTCCTCGCCGCCGGGGAGCTCGACGCCCGCGACTTCCTCTCCCGTGTCGATCTGCTCGCGGACATCGGGTTCACGGTCCTCATTTCCAACTATTCGGAGTATTACCGGCTCACCTCCTATTTCCGCCGCTACACGAAGGAGATGATCGGCGTCGCGATGGGCATCAACAACCTCCTCGAGATCTTCAACGAGAAATACTACGAGAACCTCGAGGGTGGCATCCTCGAGTCCTTCGGCCGCCTCTTCCGCAATTCCGTCCGCCTCTACGTGTACCCGATGCGCCAGGAGGCCTACGACAAGTACCTCCTCACCGGCGAGACCGTCACGCTGCAGGGCTCCGTCGCCAACCACGCCTTCGCGTCGAACGTCCTGATCACCGCGAAGAACGTCCACATCGTCGACCACCTGCGGAACCTCTACGACCATCTCCTGGAGAACCACTACATCGACTGCATCGTCGGCTTCGACCGCGACATTCTGCACATCTTTTCCCGCGACGTCCTCCGCCGCATCAAGGAAAACGACCCGACCTGGGAGCAGATGGTCCCCTCCGCCGTCGTCACCGCGATCAAGAAGCGCGGCCTCTTCGACTACACGCCCCCGCAGGCGGCCAGCGCGGCCTCGTAGCTGACGCGGAGGGCCCCGGACCCACCACCGGCAACGCCCGGGCTTCGCGCCGACGATCGTGGAGGCTTCATCCGCGGATCGCATCCGCGGAGGCCCCGCGCGGATCTCAGTTGCTGAAGCTGGTCAACGACCGGGCTTGCTTCCCGCCTTGGCGCGCCATGAAGTCGGACCACTTGGAACGAGTCATGCCTGCAAAACGCACGAGCAAAGGGCCGGCCCGCCGGGGCGGGCGCGCCGCCACCACCGGCCCACGTCCCGCGAAGGCCGCCCCGCCGGTCCTCCTCTCCGGCGGCAATCCCCAGATCGCGAGGGCCGACGGCGACGCGCCGGTGCAGGCCTACC
>JAPLTR010000051.1 GCA_026398065.1 Verrucomicrobiota bacterium
GCTGGCGTTCCACCCGCTCATCGCCTGGATCTTCACGTCGGTGAAGCCGGCCTCGGCGAGGAGTTTCTCCAGGGCAAATGGCGTGTAACGGAAAAAGTCATACGGCGCATCGTGCAGCGGCCAGATGTAGGGCACCGTGAAGAAGAAGACGCCGCCGGGCTTCAGCACGCGGCGCGCCTCCTTGAGGACGATGAGCGGCTCGGGGCAGTGCTCCAGCACCTCGGTGGCCATCGCGCTGTCGACGGAGGCGTCGGGCAGCGGGATCGTCTTCCCGTCCCAGCGGAGGTCCACCTCGGCGCGGTAGATGTCGGACACGAGGTCGAGCCCGAGGTACTTCGTCACGCGCGAGGGGGCGGAGGTGATGAGACCGCGGTACGGCATGACGCCGCAGCCGATGTCAAGAAAGGTGCCCGAGAACTGCGGCAGCGCCGCCTTGACCGACTTCAGGATCGTGCTGCGCACGACGAAGAGATCGACGTTGTTGATCTCCAGCGGCGGATTGAGGAAGGGATGCGGTTTCATGGCCGACGTTTGCGAATGGGGTTTGGCCGGACTCCGGTCTGTGTCGTTCAGCTGCTTGAGGCACTCCTGCGCCTTTTGGTTGTCCGGGAAAAGCCGCAGTTCCTCGCCGAGCGCCGCGCGCGCCTGGTCCGGTTTTTTCTGATGGAGAAACGCGAGACCGCGCAGCAGCTCGACGTTGCGCACGGCGAGCTGACGGCGCTTCAACACCGAGGTGACCAGCAGCACGTCCTCGATGCGCTTTTCGCCCTGCGCGCTGACCGCCTGGTCGACGAGTTCCTGGTTCGACGCGGCGTCAAGCGGATTGGCCGCCCGCCAGCCGGTGCCGTGCGGCTGCAGGTTCCAGCCGAGGAGTGTCGCGATTTCCCGGGCCGGCCGGCGATGCGCGGCCCCGAGCTGCTCGCGGCCCCAGGCCGTCAGGTCCGGGGCTTCGTCGAAGCCAAGGAAGAGAAATGGAAAACGCTCGCGGAGCTTGGCGTCATTGAACATCCGGTCCCGCAGGTGCTCCACCAGCTCCGGGTTGGCCCGGTAGTAGGGATGCGAGACGACGTCCTCAAACTTGAGTTCCAGGTTGTTGCCGTGAAAAACCACCTTGCACCCGCAGTACGCGGCATAGGCGACATGCGAACCCAGGACGTTGGTGGTGGTGCACTCGAAGGAGCGCATGATCCGCTGCATCCGCACCAGACCGTTGCGGTCGTGCACCCAGGCGCCGCATACCCAGGGAATGCCGGCGGCCTCGAACGCGCGAATCCAGTTCCCCTTGAGCACGTCCGGACCACCGATCGAGGCCACCACGGTTTTGAACCGGGACTTGAGCTTCACCACCTGCTCGACGTACGGCAGCACCGCCCCCGTCGCCTCCAGGCTGCTAAACGCCGTGGAGTGCGGCGGAAACACCAGCAGGCTCGACGGCAAGCGCGGGGGCGGGGTCGCCTCGTCCGCGTAGAGAAAGGGCGCGCCCACCGCGACACTCTTGTAACCGTGTTCGCGCAGGAACTTCACCGGGACCTCCGTATCGACGAGATTGGTCCCGTGGCGGTAGTCATCCTGCACCAGCAACCGCGGTGATTCGAACTTGGGCAGCTGTTGCGTCCAGCCATGGGCCCACGACGCCGCGAATCCCGTGAAGAGCGGCCGCTCCATCTGCAGTTGCGCCGCGATCAGGTCACTGGCGCCATAGTAGTCCGCCTCCCCACCCTCGCGCGCGGTGTAACGGATGGGTGGCAGCCATTGCTCCAACCCACACAACGCCGCCCGCAGGGTGGTATCTTGGGTATGGGAGAGAGGCAGCGGTTGGGTGGCCATGGGGAAAGGGGGAGGGCAGCGGTGCGCGTCAGGCAACCGCCCGTCCGTTATTCACGACCTCGGGTTCGCGACCCGATTCGCGCCGCGGCAATTTTTTCACAGGAGACGAGCATACCTGCAGACAGCACCGCCCGTTCCAAACACCGTTCAACACCCATTATCACCTTTCGATTAATCACTTAAAAAAACAAAGCCAACGGCCACCGCCCTTCGGTCCTCACGGCAATATTTGCCGAATTCACGTGCTGCGCCGCCGCGACCGATGGATGGACCCGGCGCGGGGGCCGCCGACCATCCGTTCAAACGATGCAGGTTTTGGCTTAGGTGTCCGGCCGACGCGCCGATAGCTAACTGCATTGGTTCACATCCAATCATGAGCGCACCTCCCTACGCCCACCACGGCTGCCTGGCCTTTCCTGGCGGTGGGCGGAGCTGCATCCTGCGGGCCCCGGCGATCCCGCTGCGGCGAATCTTCCCATCAACCGCCTGAGAGCGCCCGCCGGACGACGCACATGACCGCTCCCTCCTCTTCGACCGCGCATCGTGTGCTGATCATCGGGCTCGGCCAGATCGGCCTCGGCTACGATCTCTCGCTCCATCCCGCGCACTACGTCCTCACGCACGCCCGCGCGTTCTCGCTCCATCCCTCCTTTACGGTCGTGGGCGGGGTGGATCCCAGCGCCGTCGCACAGGAGAGATTCACCCGCCACTACGCCGCTCCGGCGTTTGCCGAGGCCGCCGCCGCGGTCCGCGCCGTCCAGCCCGACATCGTGGTGGTGGCGACGCCCACCGCGCACCACCTGGCGACCGTGCGCGCCGTGCTTGCCGCCGGCCGGCCGCATACGATCGTGTGCGAAAAGCCCCTCGCCTACACCCTCGCGGACGGGCGGGCCCTCACCGAGGCCTGCGCCAGCAGCGGGTGCCGGCTCTATGTGAACTACATGCGCCGCTCCGATCCGACCGCCGCAGAACTCCGCGCCCGCGTGGCCGACGGTCGCATCGCCACTCCGCTCAAAGGCGTCGTGTGGTATGCAAAAGGTCTCTACAACAACGGCTCTCACTTCATCAACCTCCTCGAGGACCTGCTCGGCCCCGTTCTGGCGGTGGAGCGCGTCTCGCCGGGCGCGCACCGGCCCGACGGCGACCCCGAGCCGGATTTCACGCTGCGCTTTTCCCGCGGCCCGGTCACGTTTGTCGCGGCCCGCGCCGACGACTACGTCCACAACACCATCGAGTGGATTGCGCCCAACGGCCGGCTGCGCTACGAACGCGCCGGGGCCTCGTGCCACTGGGAACCGCGCATCGTCCCGCCGGTCGAGGGCGCCCCGGCCCGGCTCGCCGCCACCGCCGAACCGATCCCGGAAGAGTTCGCTCGCGAACAGGCCCACTTTGTCTCCAATCTCGCCGACGACCTGAACGGCCAGCCCGCCTGCCTCAGCCGCGGCACCGACGCCCTCGCCACTTTGGAAACGCTCGTGCGCATCCAGCCCACCCTCCCATGACCTCACCCTCCACCCGCCTCGCCCTCCACGGGGGACCCAAGACCATCGCCCAGCCCTTTGTGCGCTACAACCCCCTCGGCCCCGAGGAGGTCGCCGCGGCCAAGGCCGTGATCGAAAGCGGCGTGCTCTCCCAGTTCCTCGGCCGCTGGGGCGCGGATTTCTACGGCGGTCCGAAGGTGCGCGAGTTCGAGCGCGCGTGCGCCGAGTACTTCGGGGTCAAGCGCGCCATCACCGTCAACTCGTGGACCTCCGGTCTCGTGGCGGCCGTCGGCGCGCTCGGCATCGAGCCCGGCGACGAGGTGATCGTCAGCCCGTGGACGATGTGCGCCAGCGCCACCGCCATTTTGCACTGGAACGCGATCCCGGTGTTCGCCGACATCGAGCCCGACACGTTCTGCCTCGATCCGAAATCGGTGGAGGCGAACATCACGCCGCACACCAGGGCCATCATGGCCGTGGATATCTGCGGCCATTCGGCGAATCTCGACGCGCTCCGGGCCATCGCCGACCGCCACGGGCTCAGGATCATCTCCGACAGCGCCCAAGCCCCGGGCGCGATGTACAAGGGCCGCTACGCCGGCACCCTCGCCGACATCGGCGGCTACAGCCTGAACTACCACAAGCACATCCACACGGGCGAGGGGGGCATTCTGGTCACCAACGACGAAGACCTGGCCGAGCGCCTGTGCCTCATCCGAAACCACGCCGAGGCCGTCGTGGCCGACAAGGGCGTGACCGACCTGACCAACATGATCGGCCACAATTTCCGCCTCGGCTAAATCGAGTGCGCCATGGGCATCGAACAGCTCAAGAAGCTCAGCTACATGTACATGATGACGCTCGACGTGGACCGGCTCGGCGTATCCAAAACCCGGATCTTCGAGGCCCTCAAGGCCGAGGGTGTCGAGGGCCTCGGCACCACCTTTGCCAATCTGCACCTGCTCCCCGTTTTCCAAAAAAAACAGGCGTACGGCCGCAAGGGCTTTCCCTGGAGTTCCGACATCTGCAAGCGCGAGGTCGACTACCGCAAGGGCATCTGCCCCGTCGCGGAGCAATTGCAGGACAAGACCTACCTCGGGTTCCAGACGTGCATGCACACCATGGAGGACCACGAGGTCGATCTCATGATCGCGGCCTTTCACAAAGTTTGGGCCAATCTCGGGGCGCTCAAGTAAGGGCGTCCCGCCGCCGGGCGCCCACCGCCGCATGAGCCCTGCCGATCTCCCCCGCGAACTCGCGGTCGTCGCCCATGACGCGGGCGCGGCCAACTTCATCCTGGGATGGCTGGAGGACCGCCCGGACCTCGATCTGCGCCTCTGCGCCGCCGGTCCCGCCGCACGGCTCTTCGCCCTCGCCTGGCCCGGGCGCCCGCTCCGCGCGCTGCCGGAGGCCCTGCGCGGCGCCCGCGCTCTGCTCAGCGGAACGAGCGGCCCCCACTCCACCGTGGAACACGACGCACGCCGGTCCGCGCGCCGCCTCGGCGTGCCGAGCATCGGCGTCATCGATCACTGGGTGAACTACCGCGAACGGTTCGAGCGCAACGGCACCACGGAACTCCCTGACGAACTCTGGGTGGCCGACGAGTACGCCGAACGGCTCGCCCGCACCCTGTTCGATCCCGCGCTCGTCCACCGGCAGACCAACCGGTACCTGGAAAAACTTGCCGCGCGCGCCCTTGCGGCCGCCACGCCCCACCCGGGCTTCCAGCATGTGCTCTACGTGCTCGAGCCGATGCGCTCGACGTGGGGCCGGGGCGACCAGCCGGGCGAGTTTCAGGCCCTCGACTACTTTCTCAGCCACTGGGCGCATCTCGGTTGGGACGTCGCCCGCACCCGGCTCCGGCTGCGGCCTCACCCATCAGAGGAGCCCGGAAAATATCTCGGCTGGCTGCGCGCGCTGCCGGAGCGACCCGGCTTCGCCGGCGTGGAAGCCGGGTTGGACTCGACCGCCGATCTCACCGCTTCCTTGGGCTGGGCCGATCACGTCGTCGGCTGCGAAAGTTTCGCGCTGACCGCCGCCCTCGCCGCCGGCCGTCGCGCCTACTCCAGCCTGCCACCCTGGGCTCCGCCCTGCCGCCTGCCGCACACCGGCATCATCCACCTGCGCGTATCCGGAAAATAACCACCGCCCGATTTGCTACGACCCGAACGAGCAGTTGAAGTGCGGGCGGATGTCGGCGTTGAAGCTGATCTTGAAATCTCCGCGGTTGGGCGAATTCACCCCGACCAGATCGACCTCCGTGAGCCCCCGGGCGAAGGCATCCTTGATCAACTGCAACAGGACGAACGCGCCGGCGAAGGTCCTGCGGTGGGCGGGATCGGCGGCGCCAAAAAGATAGTAGGCGCTCCGGTCGTCGTAGACAAAGACCGCCGCAGCCACCGGCACCCCGCCGAGCAGCGCGAACACCCGTTTGCCGTAACCGCCCTCGAGCGCGCGGCTGACGATCGACCGCACGAGCGCGCCTTCCCGCTCGCTCACCCGCAGATCCTGCCGCTCAAATGTCTTCCGGTAGAGGTCAAAGAAGACCTCCCCGTCCCCACCCTCCTGCAGCGCCAAGGCCTGGGACGCCTTGCCGAATTCCTGCCGCCGGACGGTCCGTACGCATGACAGGTAGTCCTCAAACGAGGCATGGGACTTGAGGTCCACGATGCCCGTGTAGCGCAGATCCAGCCGGAACATCCCCTGGTCGGGCGCGTGATAGTTATGCCATTGGAACGCCCGCAGGTCGGCGAAGCGCCACGACTGGCACAGGCAGCAACGCGGATAGCGGGCCGTGAGCTGGCCGAGGAAGTACTCCACCACGCCCAGTTCGTGGGCGAGGGCGGAATGCTTCTTCACCCCGCGGTTGTCTGCCAGCAACAGCCCCTGGTACTGCGTGAACTGCTGCGGTTTCCCCCGCGCCCCGCCCTCGGGCGAATGCACGATGACAGCGCCGGCCACGATCACGCCCCCGTCCCGGCACGTCACGAGATCGTAGCCCGTCAGCAGCGAATCGAGAAACCGCGTCTCGACAAAAATGCTGCGCTGGGGCGAGGTCGCGACAAACGCATCCCACCCCGCCTTCGTCTCGCTGAAATTGACCTCCGGCGCTTTCACGCGGCGATCTGCTCCCGCACCGAACACCAGCTGTCCTGCTTGAAGACCTGCACCGTGTAGTTGTAGGGCAGGTTGTGGTGCATGAGCGAGGTGCGCTTGGACAGCTCGCGGATGCAGAACGACAGCATCTCGCTCGGATCCATGTAAAACATGTTGGCGTCGCGAAAATTCACGTGGGTCGAAATCGCGTTGAACGCCATGGCGGTGGTGCAGAGCGAAAATTTCTGCTTCAGAAACGACTGCACCCACGGGACGGTCTGGCCCACCTCGGCGTTGAAGATGCCGCTGGAGACGACGTAGTCGAACGTCCGGCCCGGCGCTTCCTCGAAGATGTCCACCAGCTCCACATCGATGCCGGCAAAGCGGGCGCGCGCCTGGTCCAGCAGTTTCGCATTGATGTCGTAGCCCGTGTAGCGGCCCCGGAATCCGACAAAGTTCAGAAACTTGTAGAGTTCCCCGTTACCGCAGCCGACGTCCAGCAGTGTCACGTTCGGGCTGTTCAGGTCGAGATTCCGGACCAGCTCGCTGAAGCGCAGGTACTGGGTCTGGGGATCGCCCATCAGGACGGCGCGGCTGCTGATGCCGTGGGCGGCGGCGCTCGAGTCGTATAACTCGATCGACCGGGCGTTGATCTGCTGGGTGGCGTTCATAAAATCAATCAGGCGGTGACGAGTCTCCAGTCGAGGGGAGTTCCCCGTGCGATGTCGCAGGCCGCGGTGCGTCCCATGACGTCCGTCCAGTGCTTCGGCGCCATGCCATAGCCCGGGCGGATGCAACGGACATTCCGCTCGTTCAACGCCTCGCCCGCCTTGACGTCCGCCACCACGAAGAGCGAGCGGCGGAAGACCCGGCTGGCCTCCTCCTTCTTTGTCATCGCGTAGCTCACCGTGCCGAGGGCGCGCTCGACCGTGCGGATGGCATCGACCATGGCGCGGAACTCCGCCGGCTCCAGGGAGAACGCGCTGTCCGGTCCGGGGACCGCCCGCGAGAGGGTGAAATGCTTTTCCACGATGCACGCGCCGAGCGCGGTGGCCGCGATCG
>JAPLTR010000845.1 GCA_026398065.1 Verrucomicrobiota bacterium
TACGGACGCCCGCCCGGCACCGTCTCAGCCGAGTTGCTCAAACTCATCTTTGATCGAACCGGCCAAAAACCGGTCGAAGGCCGCAACGCCGACGCCCTCCCGCCGCGTATGCCCAAACTGCGCGAAGAACTCGCCGCGAAAAACCTCCCGACCGACGACGAGGCCTGCGTGCTCCACGCGATGTTCCCGGTCGAGTTTGCCAAACTCCACCAGCCCGCCGCACCCGCTGCGCCTGCGCCTGCCCCGGCTCCCGCCGCCGCACCCGCGGTGGCCACGCCCGCCGCAAGCGCGCCCACCGGTCCGGGTCAGCGCTACGCGCTCACGATCAACGGCCGTCGCACCGAGGTCACCGTCGCCGAGATCGCCTGACGCGGCCACCCGGCTATTGCTTCCGCCCGCCCGGATCACGGCTCGTCGTCGAGCCGCCTCCGGTGCGGGCGGCCATTTCCCACCGGCACCGCGCGTCTCATCCGGCCTGCGCGAGCGCGCAGGCAGCGCGCCATCGCCGCACACACAAACGCCCCGCTTCTTCGCCGACGTCGTCGACGAAGGGTCGGGCCACCACGCTGCCGCTTCCGGGCGCTAGCCGCGCCAGTCACTGGGCACGGACGGATCCTCGCCCTTGCACTCGTAGATGTGCACCGAGCGGGCCGAGTCGCTCCACACCGGCAGGTTCTCCCGCCGCCACTCGCGGGCCTCGAGGATCTCCTGGTTGATGGCCGCCTCCTCGGTTTTGATCTGCATCATCAGCCGGTGAAGGGCGGCATAGGCGACGTCCTCGGTCTTGACGCCGAGGGATTCGGCGTAGCGCTGCACGGCATCCAACTCCTCTGCCTGAAGGTGAAGTTTGATCGCACTCATGGGGCATCCTTTTGGGTTATGGTTGCTGACAGCAGCACCCTAGTGCGTTTCGCCGTCGGACACAAGGCCCGCGCCGACGGTCCCTGGAACTAGCTCCCGGGCTAATGAGGCCAACGGCATTAGTTCGCCACGACCGCCACCCCTCAATTTCCTTTCCCGGCCCTACATCGCAGGGAAACTCGCACTGGTGCCCGGGACAGGACTCGAACCTGCACATCTTACGATACGGGCTTCTAAGACCCGCGTGTCTGCCATTCCACCACCCGGGCGGGAGGAAAGGCCCACCATGGGAAACCAGCCGGACGATGCGACACAATTTCCAATGCTATGCGGCCACCCGACCCCGCGCAGCAGCGGTCAGCGCCGCCGCGCTCGCCGTCGTCCACCGGCATTCCGTCCGCCGCACGACGAGGCTCAGCGCGTCCCGACCGTGGGCAAAAATTGGGGCTCGCGGCGGGCCTGCATGCGCGCCTCGAAATCCGCGGCGAGCGCCAGCAGCCGGGCCTCGCTCCACGCGCGGCCGACCCACGAGAGGCCGACCGGCAGGCCAAACACCTGCGCCGCCGGCACGGTCACACTCGGGTAGCCGGCCACCGCCGCGAGGCTCGCGCTGCCCCCGCTCGAGCTGTCGCCGTTCACCGGGTCCGTCAGGTGCGCGGGACCGCGCGTGAGCATCACCAGGGCGTCGAGCTTCTCGGCGTCCATGGTCGCGTCGATGCCTTCGGCGCGGGTGAGCCGGAGGAGGGTCTCGCGCGCCTCCAGATACGCGCGGTCCGTGAGCGGCCCTCTCGCCTGCGCGGCGATCAGGTCCTCCTGGCCGAAGAACGGCATCTCCCGCGCGCGGTGCTGCTCGTTGAACGCGATCACGTCGGCGAGCGATTTGACCGGCGACGTTGGCCCGAGCGCCGCGAGGTAACGGTTCACCCCGTCCTTGAATTCGTAGGAGAGCAGGTCGCCTTCCGGCGCGCCGAAGCGCGTGAGCGTCGCGACCTTCGCGGGGTCCACCACCTCGGCGCCGGCCTCGCGCAACCGGGCGACCAGGCCGTCGAGCACGGCGTCCATGCGCGGATGAAACCCGAAGGACCCGCGCAACACCCCGATGCGCGCGCCCTTCAGGGCGTCGCGTTTGAACGGCATGGCGAGGTCGGCCGCCGCCCCCAGCGGGCTGTGCGTCGTCACCTCATCCGCCTCGTCGGGCCCGGAGATCGCCGCCAGCACGAGCGCGGCGTCGCGCACCGTGCGCGTCATCGGGCCCGCGGTGTCCTGCGTGACCGAGATCGGGATGATGCCGGTGCGGCTCACGCGGCCGACCGTCGGCTTGACGCCGACGATGCCGCAGGCCGAGGCCGGCGACACGATCGAGCCATTCGTCTCCGTGCCGATGGCGGCCACGCAGAGGTTGGCCGAGACCGCCACCGCGGAGCCCGAGCTGGAGCCGGAGGGGTTGCGGTCGAGGGCGTAGGGATTGCGGGTCTGGCCGCCCCGCGCGCTCCAGCCGCTGATGCCGCGGTTGCCCCGGAAGTAGGCCCACTCGCTCATGTTCGCCTTGCCGAGGATCACCGCGCCGGCCTCGCGCAGCCGCGCCACCACGTGCGAGTCGTGGAGCGGCTTCGCGCCCACCAACGCCAGCGAGCCCGCGGTCGTCTCCATCGCGTCGGCGGTCGCGAGGTTGTCCTTGATGAGAATCGGAATGCCGTGCAGGGCCCCGCGCACGCGGCCGGCCGCCGAGGCGGTCGCCCATCTTGGCGTAGAGCTCGACATGGTCGGCGCTCGAGGACACGAGGTCGGCGTCGAAGCGGATGCGGTCGCGCTGGAAGAGCGTGATCACGCACGAGCCGCCAAACGCGAAGAGGCCCTTCTCGTCGCCCTTGGCCACCGCCCGGCCCGGCACATACGCCTGGCGGATGGTGCCCACGTTGGTCGCGCCCACCTCGAGCATCGCCACCGTGCCGAACTCCGGCGACTCGATCAGCGTGATCTCCCGTTTGTTCTCCACGAGGTACTGCACGTTGCGGCGGAGCGCGACGGGGCTCACGGAGTAGAGCCAGCCGTTGACCAGCCTCGACTCGTTCGGCACGCCGTTCACCGGGAAATGAAACCGGTGGTAGTCCACCGGACACAGCCGCGAGATGAGCATCGCGCCGCCCGCGAATTTCTGCGCCAGCGCGGCGTCGCCGAGCAGCTCCGCGAGCGTGAACTTCGCGCCCTTCACATAGAACCCCGGCGCGGTGTCGACATTGGGCATCGCCAGGTGGCGGCCGTCGGCGGGAAACGCCGCCACGCGCGCGCCGGGCGCGATGGGCCGCGCGCCGGGCTTCAGCGCGCGGTAGAAAAACTCGTTGAACGTCTTGTAGTCGAAGGCCGACTTCGCGAACTCGTCGACGTCGAGGTTGTACTTCGCGATGAACGGCAGCACGCGGGCAGAGCTGTCCGAGGCCCCGAACATCACGCGGAAAACCTGGATGATCCGCGTGCCCGACGGGCTCTCCGCGCCCATGCTCATCTTCCAGCCGTACCACTTCGAAAAAAACGCCCGCCGCGCCGCGAGCCACACGAAGAACCGCCCCGCCGGATTCTCGTACGCGAAGCGCAGCCACTTTTCCCCGTAGATCTGCTCGGTCTGGAGCGAGCGCTGGTAACGGTCGAAATAGCGGATGGGTTCGGCGGGCATCCGCGCACTGTGCGACGGATCGCCCCGGGCACAACGCGCTTTTTGCTACCCCACCGGGAAGGGTGCGGCCGAACCGCGCCCGAGGCTCTTCGCCACCGCCCGCCCGAGCGCCACCGTCGTCAGCGGCTTGTGCAGGCAGTGGGCGACCCTGGCGGTCTCCGCCGCCTCCGCCTCGGACTCCGAGAAAAATCCGCTGGCCAGGATGAACGGCAGCTGCGGCCACCGGGCGCGCACCCGCGCGGCGAGCTCCAGCCCGCTGTGGCCCGGCATCGTCAGGTCGCTGATCACCACGGCAAACCCGCCGTTCGCCAGCATCAGCTCCTCCCAGGCCGCCTCCGGCCGCGCATGCACCGTCACGCGGTAGCCCAGCCGCTCCAGGATCTGGCCGGCCGCCCGGCCGATCGCGACGTCGTCGTCGACGAACAGCACCCGTTCGCCCTGCCCCGGCGGCACCCGGAGGCGGTCCTCCGCGAGGCCCTCCTGCGCCGCGCCGGCCATCGCCGGGAAATACAGGTGGAACAGCGAGCCGCGCCCGGTCTGGCTGTACACCGTCACCGCCCCGCCGTGCTGCTCCATGATCCCGTGCACGACCGACAGCCCCAGCCCGGTGCCCTCGCCGGGCTTTTTCGTCGTGAAGAACGGCTCGAAGATCCGCCCCCGGACCTGCTCCGTCATGCCCGGTCCTGTATCACGAAACCCGATACGCACGTACCGCCCGGGCCGCAGCTTCGGGTGCTGGGCCGACACCTCCTCGTTCACGTCCACCTCCTCCTCCGTGATGGTCAGCGTCCCGCCCGTGCTCCGCATCGCCTGCACGGCGTTGGTGCCGACGTTCATCAGCACCTGGTGGAGCTGCGCGGCGTCGGCCACGACGGCGGGCAGCGCGGCGGCCTTCGCGTGCTCGATCTCCACCGCGCCCCGGGCCACCGAGCGGAGGAAGCTCACCGTCTCCTCCAGCACGGGCGACACCGCCAGCGGCTCGCGCGACGGCTCCGTGCGGCGGGAAAACGTCAGGATCTGCTTCACGACCTGCCGCGCGCGCCGGGCCGCCTGCATCACATGCCGCAGGTGTTCCGCCTCCGGCGCCGCGGGGGGCAGGGTCATGAGGCTCAGCTCCGTGTTGCCCATGATCGCGGTGAGGAGGTTGTTGAAATCGTGCGCCCCGCCCCCGGCGAGCGTGCCGATGGCCTCGAGCTTCTGCGTCTGCCGCATCTGCTCCTCCTGCCGCCGCAGCAGCGTCTGCGCCTCCGTCGCCTCCGTGATGTCGGCGATCGCGACCAGGGTGCGGTCGCCCAGCGGGCCGACCGACACGCGCCACCAGCCGGCGCTCCCGGCGCACTCATGTTCGCCATGCACCGTCCCGTGTTGCGCCACCGAGCGGGCGACCAGGCCGTGCACCGTGACCTCGGCGGGCAGGAGACCGCGCAGGGTCAGGCTCCGCGGCCAGACCTCGGCCACCTGCAGGAGCCGCCGCGCCGCCGGGTTCAGCTGCTCGACCGGAAAATCCCCCGCCGCGTCCGCCGGCCCGAGCACCATCAGTCCGTCGTGCGCCCCCTCGAAGACCGCGCGGTGCCGCTCCTCGCTCTGCCGCAGCTCCTCCGCCTGCCGCTGGATGCGCAGCCGCAGCGTCCGCTGCCGCACGTTCGCCCAGACCGCCACCGCCAGCGCGAGGGCGAGTCCCGCCGCCACCGCCAGCATGATCTGCTCCTCGGTGTACCCGCGGGGCTCGATCGCGCCGAACCACTTCCCGTGGATCTCCTCGAATTTCCCCGTGCGCACCAGCACGGCCAGCCCCTCGTTCACCCGCGCGAGCAGGGCGTGGTTGCCCTTCCGCACGGCGATGCAGTAGCGCACCTCGTAGTTCGGCACCTCCGCCGGCAGCGCCTTGATGCGCTTGAGCCCGAAATGATGGGCCTGGGCGAGCCCCGTGAGCCGCGTCGCCAACGTCGCATCCGCCTCGCCGCGGTCGAGCATGACCAACGCCCGCTCCACCGACTCCACGATCAGGATCGAATCCGCCAGCCCGGCCTGCCGCAGGATATTTTCGCCGAGACTCCCGCGGTGCACCGCCACTTTCCGGCCGCGCAGGTCCGCCAGCGTCGCGATCCGGCTCTCGCCCTCCCGCACGAAGATCGCCCCGTTCATGGTCACATATGGGAACGAAAACTCCGCCACCGCCGCCCGCTCCGGCGAGCTCGCGAAACTCTGCAGCATGTCCAGCCGGCCGCCGGCAAACGCCCCGTTGATCTCCGCGGTCGGTCCCGCGACCCGCTCCAACTGCAGGCCCATCGTGCGCTCCACCTCGCGCAAGATGTCGTGCGCATAACCCGCCATCTCGCCCCCCGGCTCGCGAAACGAGAACGGATAATTGTCCGTCAACACGCCCACCCTGGCCGGCGGGGGGGCCTCCACCGCGCCCCCTGTCGAAGGCAGTGCCACGAAGACGACCAGCGCCGTCAACCATGGCCGAAACGCGAAGCGGGAAGCTACTCGAACCATACCAAGAGGTTGGAAACCGACCCCCCACCCAATCGGGGCCTGTGTCATAAAGCAAGCCGCAGTCCATGAAACGGATATCCAAGACGAAGACGGTCGGCCGCGATCACGGCGACTGCAGTCCGTCCATGTTTCAACCTGATCAGCGACGGGCCTGACGGAGCGCGACAGGGGCTGGAAGACAGCGGCGTTTTCGTCAGGTGCGCAGCCTGCGACCGGTTCGTCTTCGAATCCGTTTTTATCCGTGTTCATCCGTGGTTCAACCGCCTCGGTCCGGGCCGCCGAGCCTTGATCTGCCTTGATCCACCTTGATCTGGTCGGATTTGGTCGGATTCGCTTGGATTTGGCCGGACTTGATGGCGAGCGGGAGGAGCCAGATTTTGCCGCGAATGGCGCGGATGGGCGCGGATCGAGACCACGGAAACCTCCGCGGGTATCCGCGCGATCCGCGGAGAAGTTTGATCCGATCGGATCGGGTGCGATTCACTTGGATTTACCTGGATTTGGTCGGATCTGCCCTGGGAGCGCGGGCCGCCGGCCCGCCCCTTTCGTGGCGTTCCGGTAGTTCCCGGTTCCTCTCCGGCGCCCGGCTCCAGCCCTTCTTTCCGTGTCTTCCGTGGACCCTGCCGACAGGTCGGATCCACCTTGATCCACCTTGATCTGGTCGGATTTGGGGCGATCTGGTCGGATCTGTTTGGATCTGCCCGGATCTGGCCAAAGGCCTCCGGCCGCTCAGGGCGAGCCGAACAGACCGGTCGCCGGTCTCCACCCTGACGTCTCTGAAGTGAACCCAACGCTTGACCCACCGCGCACGCGGAAAGGAGGCCCGCGCCGACAAAACGCGTTTGCGGGCCAAGCCCTCGCTCCGTTCCGGCTCCGCGCCCTCCGCGTGCTCCGCGTTTCCAATCCGCGCTGGAAAGGCGGGAGGTCTGATGGAGTGCGATCAGGTCGGATTTGGTCGGATTTACCCGGATTTGCCCTGAGCCGATCCGGCCCCGCCGGCCGCTCGGGGCCATCCGACCCGCCCAACCGGACGCCGCCGCCCCCTCTCGGGCCGCGGGCACGCGCCCTCCCTCGCGGGACGCAGCCGCGCTGCGCGCCGGACAGTCTCCGTGTCGATTCAGGTTCATCGGTGGTCGTGGTCAGATCCGAACCCGAGCATAGCTCTCTTATAAACATAATTCAACTCAAAATAATGCTCAAAAGAACAATTCTATCGCACCACCGCCATCCCGCCGCGCCCTTCAACCCCTGCCCTGATTCCATCGGCCATGCCCCCATCCTCGATGACCCATCGCCAAGGCCCTCGCCGGGGCGTTCGCAGGAAACGCCGCTCCGTTGCGAAGGCGTTGAACTGAGTTTCCACCAGAGCTGCCGTAGCCGCCAAAGTTTCCCTCGTTCGGGCCTCACCCCCGCCGCGCGGCCTCGATCTTCGCGATGTCGATCTTGCCCATTTCCATCATCGCCGCGAAGGCGCGCCTGGCCTCCGCGCCACCCGCCGCCATCGCGTCGATGAGGGCGCGTGGGGTGATCTGCCACGAGATGCACCAGCGATCCTTGCACCAGCCGCACTGGCTCTCCTCACCGCCGTGACCGACGATCGCGTTCCAATACCGGTCCGTCTCCTCCTGCGTCTCGGTCACGACTTGGAAGGAAAAGGCCTCGCTGTGGGTGAACGCCGGCCCGCCGTTGAGCCCGATGCAGGGGATGCCCATGACGGTAAACTCCACCGTGATGACCTCGCCGGCCTTGCCCGACGGGTAGTCGCCCGGCGCCAGGTGCACCCCGGTCACCTGGCTGTCCGGGAAGGTCGCGGCATAGAAGCGCGCCGCGTCCTCGGCGTCCTTGTTGTACCAGAGGCAGATCGAATTTTTGGGAACAGGTTTTTTCTTCATGGTGGTGAGGAGGTGTTTTCGACCGCGACACTCGCGGGTCACCTATTCGACGAATGACGGAGGCAGGAAACGACACCCTTCGGCCGTTTCACGTCCGGGCCGCCCCTCGCGCCCGGGCGCTCCCAAATTCGGAATAGCCCGGTTCCGCAGCCGGACACTTCGCGCCGCCGCTGCGACAACTCAAAACCATAAGCCGATATATAATAATCGATTATAATATGCATCTTGTTGCGGCACGATGACTGCTAAACCGAGTGACCCGCCCCATGACATCGCTCCAATCAGCGACTCGCTCCCTCCTGAAATCGCCCGGCTTCACCTTGGTGGCCGTGCTCACCCTGGCCCTCGGCATCGGCGCCAACACCGCGCTGTTTTCGACGTTCAACACCTTCGTGCTGCACCCGCTGACCTTTCCGCAATCCGACCGTCTGGTGCGGCTCTCGGTCACCAATCCCGCGCTCAACTACAGCAGCCGCTATCTCTCGTGGCCGCGCTACGAATTTATCCGTGAACACCAACAGTCGTTTTCCCGCGTCGCCGCGGCCTCGTTTGGCAGCTACGCGCTCGTGCGCGAGGGCACCGATCCCGCGCACCTCAACGCGCTCCAGGTCAGCGCCAGCTTTCTTCCGACGCTCGGCGTCGCGCCCATGCGGGGACGGAATTTCACCGCGGACGAAGACACGGTCGGCGGGCCGAAAGTCGCGATCCTCAGTCACGAGTGCTGGCAGCGTCATTTCGGCGGGCGCGAGTCGGTGGTCGGTGAGACCATCCGGCTCGGCGGCACGCCCTACGCGGTCGTGGGCATTCTCCCCCCGGCGCTGAGCAATCCCTACGGCTCGGTGATGGTATTCACGCCCCGGGCGTTCGAACCGCAGGACATTGCGCCGCAAGTGGTGCAAAGCGGCGGCGGCTACCTCGAAGTGACCGCCCGCCTCAAGGAGGGCGTCGGCCTCGACCAGGCCGCCGCCGAAATGAAGGCCCTGGCTCACGACTATCGCGCCTCCTTCCCGATGAATACCGACGGGAAACACGACGGCGCCACCCAGGCCTTTGCCGAAGAACTCGTCGGGCATCACAAGCCGACGTTTTATCTCCTCCTGGGCGCCGTGGGCCTGGTCATGCTGATCGCGTGTGCGAACACCGCCGCGCTCTTCTTCGGCCGCCTCTGCACGCGCCGCAGGGAGATCGCCGTGCGCCTCTCCCTGGGTGCGACGCGCGGTCAGATCGTCAGGCAGTTCCTCGCCGAGAGCCTGCTCCTCTCCGCCATGGCCGGCGTGCTGGGAGTCATTTTCGGCTGGTGGGCGCTCGACGTGATCCAGCACGTCGTCGCCGGCGCGACGGGCAACAACGGGATCGCCGGCTTCCTCGGCGCCAGCCCGCCCGTCGGCGCCAGGCTCAGCCTCGATGGCCCGACGCTGGCGTTTACCGTCGGGCTCTCGACTTTTTCGGCGCTGCTCGTCAGCTGCGTGCCCGCGCTGGAGGCCTCGCGCGCCGGCGTCGCCGAGGTCCTGAAGGACACCGCCCGCAGCGCCGCCGGCGGCACCCGGGGCGCCCGCCTGCGGGCTTCGCTCATCGTCAGCGAGGTCGCGCTGTCGGTCGTCCTCCTCATCGGCTCCGCGCTGCTGCTGCTGAGCCTCGGCCGGCTCCAGCGCACCGAACCCGGCTTCGAGTCCCGCGGCGTTGCCACCGCGTTTGTCAGCATCGCCGGCGCGGGCGAGCGCTACGCGACGCCGCGGGAGCAGGCGAATTTCTACACGCGCCTGATCGAGCGCCTCGAGGCCCGGCCGCAGGTGAAGAGCGCGGCCGTCGGCTACGATGTGCCGCTCACGGGCTATCAGGCGCGCACCACCTATGTGATCGCCGGCCAGCCCATCCCGCCCCCTGCCGAACGCGGCCGGGCCTGGCTCGACAGCGTCAGCGAACACTACTTCGCGACCATGGGTATCCCTTTGCGCGAAGGCCGCGGTTTCGACGCCCGCGACCACGATCAGTCCCCGCACGTCTGCGTCGTGAACGAGTCGTTCGCGAAGCGGCTCTTCCCCGGCGAATCCGCCCTGGGCAAAGTCCTGCTCCGGGGCCCCGCCGCCGAAATCAGGTGCCAGATCGTCGGCATCGTCGGCGACGTGAAGAGCGCCGGCCTCCACGAGCCCGCGCCGGATGAAATCTACCTGCCGTTTCGCCAGCTCCCGCGCGCGACCGGCACGCTCGTCGTGCGCACGGCGGGCGATCCGGCGGAACTGCAGTCGGTCATGCGTTCCGCGCTCGCCTCGGTCGATGGCACGGTGGCGCTCACGTTTTTCGCGACCATGGATTCCGCGCTGGGCTCCTCGCTCGTCTTCCGGCGCATCGCCGCCTGGCTCACGGGCGCCTTCGCCGGGGTCGCGCTGTTGCTCTCCACGGTGGGGCTGTACTCCGTCATCGCCTATTCGGTCACGCAGCGCACAAGCGAGATCGGCCTCCGCATGGCGCTCGGCGCCCAGCGCGAACAGGTCCTCCGGCTCATCTTGCGCAGCGGCCTGCGCCTCGTCGCCCTCGGACTACTGCTCGGACTCGCCCTGGCCGCCGGCGTCGGTCGCCTGATGGCGTCGCTGCTCTATCAGGTGCAACCGCTCGACCCGCTTCTCTACGCCGCCGTCACCGCCCTGTTCGCCCTCATCGCCACCCTCGCCTGCCTGCTCCCCGCGCTCCGCGCCTCGCGCATCGACCCGCTCGTGGCCTTGCGCGCAGAGTGATTCTGCGGGAAAAGGGCCTGCGACCGCTGGAGTCGCAGGCCTGAAACCTGTCCTTTGGGGTGTGGAGGTTTCTATGCAGCCCTACTTCGCCATCGCCGGCTGCTTTCCGAACGCCAGCTCTCCGTTGCGAACCACGAACGTCAGTTCGGCACCTTCCTGCACCTCGCCCGAAATGAGCGCACGCGCGAGTTTCGTCTCGATGTTGCGCTGCAGGAAGCGCTTCAGTGGGCGCGCGCCGAAGACCGGGTCGTAGCCCTTCTCGGCCACCCACTCCTTCGCCTTCTTGTCGAGCGTCACGGTCACGCGGCGGTCGGCGAGGCGCTTGTTCAGGTCGGCCAGCAGCAGGTCCACGATGGTCGTGATCTCCTCCAGCGTCAGCGGCTTGAAGAGGATCGTCTCGTCGATGCGGTTCAGGAACTCGGGGCGGAAGGATTTGCGCAGCTCCATCATCACGCTCTCGCGGACGCTCTCCGGGATCGTGTCGCCGGTCACGCCCTCGAGAAGGAAGCGCGAGCCGAGGTTCGATGTCATGATGATGACCGTGTTCTTGAAGTCCACGGTCCGGCCCTGCGAGTCGGTGATGCGGCCGTCGTCGAGGACTTGGAGCAGCACATTGAATACGTCCGGGTGCGCCTTCTCGATCTCGTCGAAGAGGACCACCGCGTAGGGCTTGCGCCGCACCGCCTCGGTGAGCTGCCCGCCCTCGTCGTAGCCGACGTAGCCGGGGGGCGCGCCGATCAGCCGCGCCACGCTGTGCTTCTCCATGTACTCCGACATGTCGAGGCGCACCATCGCCGCCTCGGTGTCGAACAGCGTCTCGGCGAGCGTCTTCGCGAGCTCCGTCTTGCCCACGCCCGTCGGGCCGAGGAACAGGAAGCTGCCCACGGGACGGCGCGGGTCCTTGATGCCGCTGCGCGCGCGCAGGATCGCCTCGGTCACGAGAGTGACCGCCTCATGCTGGCCGATGACGCGCTCGTGGAGCACGTCCTCGAGCCGGAGGAGCTTGTCCTTCTCGCCCTCGACGAGCCGCGTGACGGGCACGCCGCTCCATTTGGAAACGACTTCCGCGATCTCCTCCTCGGAGACCTCTTCCTTGAAGAGCGTGGTCTGCTCGCGCCCCTTCTTTTCGAGGCGCTTCAGCTCCTCCTCCATCTGCGGGATTTTCCCATGGCGCAGCTCGGCGACCTTGTTGAGGTCGTAGGCGCGCTCGGCCTTTTCCATTTCGAGCCGGGAGGCCTCGATCTCCTCGCGGAGCTTGCGCGTCTTCTGGACGGAGGCCTTTTCCTTCTCCCAGTGGAGCTTGATGCCCTTGGCCTGTTCGCGCGCCTCGGACAGCTCCTTGCGGAGCGTGTCGAGCCGGCGCTTGGAGGCCTCGTCCTTTTCCTTCGCGAGCGCGGTCTCCTCGATCTCAAGGCGAAGCACCTTGCGCGTGAGCTCGTCGAGCTCCTGCGGCATGGAGTCCATCTCGGTGCGGATCATCGCACAGGCCTCGTCCATCAGGTCGATGGCCTTGTCGGGCAGAAAACGATCGGTGATGTAGCGGTTGGAGAGCGTGACGGCGCTCACGAGCGCGTTGTCCTGGATGCGGACGCCATGATGCAGCTCGAAGCGCTCCTTGATGCCGCGCAAAATCGACAGCGCGTCCTCGACGGACGGCTGGTCGACCACGACCGGCTGGAAACGCCGCTCGAGCGCCGCGTCCTTCTCGATGTGCTTGCGGTACTCGTCGAGCGTGGTCGCGCCGATACAGTGCAGTTCGCCGCGCGCGAGCATGGGCTTGAGGAGATTGCCCGCGTCCATCGCGCCCTCGGTCTTGCCGGCGCCGACGATGGTGTGCAGCTCGTCGATGAAGAGGATGATGCGGCCGTCGCTCTGCTTGACCTCGGCGAGCACGGCCTTGAGGCGCTCCTCGAATTCGCCGCGGTATTTCGCGCCGGCGACGAGCGCGCCCATATCGAGGGAGAAAATCGTCTTGTCCTTCAGGCCCTCGGGCACGTCGCCGCGCAAAATGCGCTGGGCGAGCCCCTCGACGATGGCGGTCTTGCCCACGCCGGGCTCGCCGATGAGGACGGGGTTGTTCTTGGTTTTGCGGGAGAGGATGCGGATCGTGCGGCGGATCTCCTCGTCGCGGCCGATCACGGGGTCCATCTTGCCCTTGCGCGCCTGGGCGACGAGGTCGATGCCGTACTTCTCGAGCGCGGCATAGGTCGCCTCGGGATTGTCGGTGGTCACGCGCTGCGCGCCGCGCATGTCCTTCAGCACGGTGAGGACCTTGCTCCGGTCGAGGCCGAAGCTCTTGAACATCTTTTTCAGCGCGTCGGGCTTCGCGACCTCCATGAGGCCGAGCAGCAGGTGCTCGACGGACACGAAGTCGTCCTTGAGGGACTTGGCCTCCTCCTCGCCGCGGGTGAGCACGTCGTTGACGGCCTGGGTGACGTAAATCTTCGAGGTGTCGACCGCGCCGGTGACCTTCGGCAGGCGCTCCAGCTCCCGCTCGACGGCGAGCTGCACGGCGCTGGCCGTGATGTTCAGCTTTTCGAGGAGTCCGGGCACGATGCCATTCTCCTGCGCGACGAGCGCGGAGAGCAGGTGCCATGTGTCGACCTCGTTGTGATTGAGGCGGCGCGCGATGTTCTGCGCGTCGGTGACGGCCTGGCGCGACATCTGGGTGAGTTTGGCGAAATCCATGATGCCTACTTTCGCATGCATCGGGCCAATTCGCCAATGGGTTATGTCCCCCGTACCGGAGCGCCTCCCCTGGGACAAACCGCGTCAAACTGCGCCACCGCGCCCCGTCGTGCTGCGCCACTTTGGCCAACCACGTTCCCTGCCGCCTCAGCGCGCGCTCTCGGCCTCGGACGGCTTGGCGGCGTGGATGCTCAGCTTCATCGGCTTCTCGACCTCCCCCAACCGCTCCAGTTCGCCGTCGAGCTGCGTGCCCACCAGCGCCAGCAGCTCCGGCGGCTTTGCTCCCGCGTCCGCCGCCTGCCGGCACTTCTCCCTGGCCTCGTCGGTGAGCGAGAACACCTCCGCGAGATAACGCGCATAGGCCGGCGGGTGAAAATCGTCGGCGAGCACCGCCATGCGGGCCTCGTAGCTTTTCCATTCTGCAAGCGGGAGAGTCGTGAGGGCTTCGAATTCGGTCAGCGCCTCACCGCTCAGCCGCCAGATATCCTGCAGCTTGGACTCGATGAACGCCTGCTTCAACTGCTCCTCGGTGAGCGAACCTCCATGCTCCGCGGCGATGCGATTGAACTCCGTTTGCGAGAGCCCGCCCTTGTTATTCCGCCACGCCATGTCCTTCGCATACGTGGCGGCAAAATGGTCCGCGAACTGGGCGGACGTCACCTCCTTGAGGGCGTGGCCGGCCACCCGCGCGGCCATCGCGGCATGAAGCTCGCCCGCGCTCACGCCCGGCTGAAAGATCTTCTCCGTGTTCGGCCGGGTATCGAGCTGGTGTCCCTGCGGGGCGTTGCAGATCGTGAGCTCGAGGCCGTCCGCAAAATCGGCGCAGAGGTCCGTCCAGTTTCCGGCCGCGAGGTGCTCGTAGTAACAGCCGTAGATGCCTGTCGCGGCGTGGTGCAGCGAGACGAGGCTGACACCCGGCATCCCCTCGATCGCATAGGCCTGTCCGCAGGTGTAGCCGCAGGACGCCAGAGCCGCGAGATCGCGCCGCACCGCCGCTTTCGTCAGCCAAGGGGCATCGGCCTCGGGCTTGAGCGAGAGGGCCGATGGCGTGGCCGAGGCCATGCCCTTCGCGATCGCGCGCATTTTCCACCAAAACAGGAAAATGAAACCCACCACCAAGAGGATGACGACCAGCGCCACCGCCCCGAGCACCATCAGAAAGAGGCCCATAGCGCCGGGAATCCTGACCGAACATCCCCCGCCGAGCAACTGTTTCCGGCTACGCCATGATCCCCGGAATCACCTCGCCCGCGATGCCCGTCAGTCGGACATCGAGGCCCTGGAATTTCGTCGTGAGGCGCCGGTGGTCGATGCCGAGCAGGGCGAGGAGGGTGGCGTGGAGGTCGTGGACATTGACGACGTCCTCCACGGCACGGTAGCCGAGTTCGTCGGTCGCACCGTAGGTGATGCCGGGCCTCACGCCGCCGCCGGCCATGAACACGCTGAACGACAGGATGTGGTGGTCGCGCCCCGTGCCCTGCCCCATCGGCGTGCGGCCGAATTCGCCGCCCCAGAGGATGAGCGTGTCGTCGAGCATGCCGCGCTGCTTGAGGTCCTTGATGAGCGCGGCGGTCGCCTGGTCCACGGCCATCGCGCCAGACTTCATCCCGTTTTCCAAATCGCCGTGGTGGTCCCACGCACGGTGGTAAAGCTGGATCATGCGCACGCCGCGCTCGGCGAGGCGGCGGGCGAGCAGGCAGTTGGACGCGAAGCTGCCGTCGCCGGGTTCCTTCACACCGTAAAGGTCGAGCATCTCCTTGGGCTCATTTTTGAAATCCACGAGGTCGGGCACGCTCGCCTGCATCTTGAACGCGAGTTCGTACTGCGCGATGCGCGTCGCGATCTCGGGGTCGTTCTGCTCCTCGGCGAGGATGCCGTTCATCCGCTGGATCTCCTCGACCACCTGTCGCTGCGTGCTCTGGCAGACGCCCTCGGGATTGCCGATGTAGTGCACGGCGTCGCCGCGCGATTGAAACTGGATGCCCTGAAACCGGCTGGGCAGCACGCCGCTGCTCCACTGGCGCGCGGAGATCGGCTGCAGGCCGTATTTCCCCGCCGACGTAAGGACGACGAAGCCCGGCAGGTCCTGGGTCTCCGCGCCGAGTCCGTAGGTGAGCCACGAGCCCATGCTCGGACGGCCCTTGATGATCGAGCCGGTGTTCATGAACGCGTGCGCCGTGTCGTGGTTGATCTGCTCGGTCTGCATCGAGCGGATCACGCAGAGCTCGTCGGCCACGCTCGCGATATGCGGGAAGAGATCGCTGACCTCGATGCCGGCCTTGCCGTGCTTGGCGAACGACGTGAACGAGCCCCGCGCCTTGAGCACTGCGCCCTGCAATTGCGCGAGCTGCTGGCCCTTGGTGAAGGACTCGGGGAACGGCTTGTCGTGGAGTTCCTTTAAGACGGGCTTCCAGTCGAAGGTCTCGAACTGCGAGGGGCCGCCGGCCATGCAAAGGAAGATCATGCGCTTCGCCTTCACGGGCAGATGCGCGGACTGCAGCGCGCCGTGCCAGTGCGCGGGACGCGCGGGGTCGGCGGCGCCGAAGGCGCGGTTTTGCAGCATCGCGAGCGCGAGGCCGCCGAGGCCGTAGGCGCCCTGGGTGAGAAACGCGCGGCGGTTGATGCTGAGGGCGTGGGCGGCGGGATCGAAGGGTTTCATGGCGGTCAGTAGCGCGTGATGGTTTCCTGGGCGTTGAGCAGCACGCGGCAGACCTGCGTCCACGCGGCCTGCTCGTCGGCGGGGGCGGAGGATTTCAACGGCGGGGCGAAACCGACCTTGGTGACCTTCGCGGCATCGGCCGGATTGGCCCGGTAGTACTCCCGCTGCGTGGCGAGGAAGGTTTTCAACGAGGCCGTCTCCTTGGGCTTGGGGTCGCGGGCCATGGCGAGGCGATAGGCGCGCTGGATGCGGTCCTCGTCCTTGGTCGCGCTCTTGTCGGCGAGCAGGCGGCCCGCGAAGAGCCGCGCGGCCTCGACGAAGGTGGGGTCGTTGAGGAGCGTGAGCGCCTGCTGCGGGGTGTTGCTCACGGTGCGGAGCGCCGCGCACTCGTCGCGCGAGGGCGCGTCGAAATTCGCCAGCATCGGATGCAGGAAGGTCCGCTGCCAGTGCATGTACACGCCGCGCCGCCACTGCTCGGGCCCGGTGCTCGCCACGTACTTGCGGTCGGGGAACTGCAGGGCGTCGTAATATCCATCCGGCTGATACGGCTTCACGCTCGGGCCGCCGATCTCGTCGAGGTTGAGCACACCGGCGATGAAGAGGGCGTTGTCGCGGACGAACTCCGCGTCGAGGCGGCGCGGGTTCTGCGAGGCGAGCAGGCGGTTCAGCGGATCGGTGTCCCGCAGCTCCGGCCGCAGGCTGCTGCTCTGGCGGTAGGTGCGGCTCGTGACGATCAGCCGGATCATGTGCTTCAGGTCCCAGCCGCTGTCGCGGAACTCGCTCGCGAGCCATTCGAGGAGCTCGGGATGCGAGGGCAGCTCGCCCTGCGAACCGAGGTCGTCGACCGCCGCGCTGAGGCCGATGCCGAAGAACTGCTGCCAGAGGCGGTTCATCACCGCGCGGGCCGTGATCGGGTTTTCCTTCGAAACAATCCAGCGCGCGAGGTCGAGGCGCGTCAGGCGCTTCTCCGGCGTGCTCTCCAGCCGCGCAGGGAGAAACGACGGCGTCGAGGGCAGCACGACCGCGCCGGTCTCGTCCTGCCAGTTGCCGCGCGGCAGGACGCGCACCGGCAGGGGCGTCGCGACGGCCTGCGTGACGAGGCTCCACGTGCGCCCGCCGCGCAGCTCGCGCACCGCGGCGGCGAGTTTCCGCGTCGTGTCGTAGGCCGTGCGGTCGGCCGCGGTGCTCATCTGCCAGGCGTCCAGCACGGCCAGTTTCTGCGCCGGCTTGCGCTTCTCCGCAGGCACGGCGAGGGTCGCGAGCGTCGCCGGCGCAGCCGCCTCCAACGGCTCGACGGCCGCGAACGGACTCAGGCTGAGGCGCAGGGGCAGCGTGTTGTCGCCCCCGA
>JAPLTR010000869.1 GCA_026398065.1 Verrucomicrobiota bacterium
GCCGTCGAGGGTGACGGTGTTGTTGGTGAGGTGCCACGCGGCGCGCGGGAGGACGGTGCGGTCGGGGCTGGTGCGCGTTGGGCGGACGGCGAGTTCGGCGGCGGGGCTGGCGGCGTCGGTGGGCGGATAGGCGGCGAGGTCGGTGACGGTGTAGCTGGGCGTCGGGCGATCGACGATGAACTGGGCGCGGGCCATTCCGGTGATCGGGCGGCCGTGATCGGTGGCGACGGGGACCTCGATGCGGAGGAGGCCGGGCGTGGGCGGCACGTCGAATTCCCAACCGACCCAGACCAGAGTAAAACCCTCGCGCATGAGCAGGCCGTCGCCGAGGTCGGCGGCGGTGACGGGGTCATTTTTTCCGCCGCGGTTGAAATTGCCGAGGAGGCTCTTGCCGCCGCGGTTGGAGACCTCGACGAGGGCGGCGCCGTTTCCAGCGGCGGGGTCTTTGGGGCGGAGGATATAGAGATCGGCGGAGAACTCGACGCGGCCGGCGGCGTTGACGGGGGCGAGCGCGACATCGGCGATGAGGCGGTTGCGCGGGTGGGCGGGATCGACGGCGAAGTGGAGGCGGCCGACGACTTTTTCGTAGCCGGAGGTGCCGACGTCGGTGCGAGAGGCGAGCTCGACGCGGGTGACCTCGGCGCGGGCGAGGGCACCGAAGGAGAGGAGTGCGAGAAGGACGAGGGAGCGAAAAACGGCGGAGGCGGGGCGGGGGCGGGCCATAGGAGGGGAGGGAGGCTCGCGCGGGCGGGGAACGATGCCGAGATGTTTTTCAGGCGGGAGAGCGGGGAGGGCGAGCTGCGGGAATGGATGCGAGGGGATGGGAATAGTGTGTTCTTTAGATCAACATAAAGGTTGAATTTAACTGAGGGATGGGGTAACCTTAGGGACAATCAATCTCGATCCGTCCTTCGTCGCGAAACGCCACTGCGTGGCGCGGGGGAGGGCGCGTCCCCTTGTGGCGGGGTGCTGACGTGCCGCGCGATGAAGGGGCGATAGGGGATCGGGGCGAAGCCAACCAAATCCAACCAAACCCAGCTGGGTCCGACCAGACGGGGTGCCCACGGAATACACGGAACACACGGAAATCAGCCAAGGCCGAGAAGAGGGCGAGAAGATGAACCACGAAAGACACGAAAGGGAGACCGCGGGGGACTGCGCGGCGCGGGGGCGGTTGGCCGCGGCGGCGGGGGCGTTTGGTGGCCCACTGGTCGGCGGCCGGGCCGGGCGGAGCGCGTCCGGTCGGGTCGCTCCCAATCCGGGCAGATCCGACCAAATCCGAGTAAATCCGACCAGATCAAGGTGGATCAAGGTCGATCAAGCCTGCCGGCAGCTCCCTTCCGGCGGCAAAGGCTTCGGAGGGTGGCCCACGGAACACACGGAAGACACGGAAATCGGCCGGGGCCGAGAAGAGGGTGAGGAGATGAACCACGAAAGACACGGAACCCACGAAAGGGGGGCGACCGGACGGTGGTGGATGCCGGGCGGGGCGACTGGCTGCGGCGCAGGCAAGCAGCACGGTCAGGCTGACCGTGCTACGTTGCAGTCCGCTCTCCGGTGGGAGGTGGCGACGGGCAAATCCTACCAAATCCGAGTAAATCCGACCAGATCAAGGTGGATCAAGGTCGATCAAGCCTGTCGGCAGGGACCTTCCGGAGGGAAAGGCTTCGGAGGTGGCCCACGGAACACACGGAAGACACGGAAATCGGCCGGGGCCGAGAAGAGGGCGAGAAGATGAACCACGAAAGACACGAAACACACGAAAGGCGGGCGACCGGGCGGTGGTGGATGCCGGGCGGGGCGACTGGCTGCGGCTCAGGCGAGCAGCACGGTCAGGCTGACCGTGCTACGTTGCGGTCCGCTCTCCGGTGGGAGGGGACGATGGGCAGATCCGACCCAATCCAAGTAAATCCAACCAGGTCTGACCAGATCCGCTCTGGGCCTGGCGCGGGCGTACCCCTGCCTGGAGCGTCGGCGAGCGGGCCGACCCCATCCAGAGGGATCACCACGGTGCGCGATGCGCACCTGGGGATGACCGCCGGGGAAAAGACCTCAGGCGGTCGGGGCGGGGTTTTTCTGCGGGGCGACGAGGCTCACGGCCCAGGCGACGCTCAGGGTCACAAGGGTGTCGATCAGCGTGAACCACGGCCAGAAGACTTCGGCGCCGAAGGTGGCCATCCACCAGGCTTTGGTCGCGGGGATGTTGGCGGGCCAGTAGATGAGGTTCATCACGACCAGGGAGGCGGTCATGCCGATCATCGTGGCGCGGGCGCCGAGGCGGCGCCAGAAGAGGGCGATGATGAGGGAGCCGAGCAGCGCGCCGGCGGTGAGGCCGCGGAGAGAGAAGGCGGCGTTGAGGACGAAGGTGACCTCGCGCGTGAGCCACGCGGTGAAGACGAGCACGCCGGCCCAGAAGACGGTCGAGTATTTGCTGAACTTGAGGAAGTACTCCTCGTCGCGGCCTTTCACGATCTGCTTGATGAAGTCCATCGTCGAGACGGACGCGAGGGACGTGATGGCGGAGCTGATGGAGGACATCGCGGCGGAGAGGATCGCGACGATGAGGAAGCCCTTCAGGATGTGCGGCACCTCGGTCATCATGAAGATGGGAAAGATGAAGTCGTTGGACTTGATGCCGGGGCGCGCCTCGGGGAGCGGGATCTGGAACGGGTGGCCGGTGCCGACGTAGAACACCCAGAGCATGACGCCGACGAGGAGGAAGATCAGGAAGAGCGGGAAGATGAGGACGGCGCTGAGGGCGAGGGCCTTGCGGCCATCGGCGACGTTGCGGCAGGCGAGGACGCGCTGGACGATGAGCTGCTCGGCGCCGTGCGTGGAGAGGACCATGACCGTGCCGCCGATGACGCCCATCCAGATATTGAAGGGAGCGGAGAAGGTGAAGTGGGTGTTGAGCCAGACGAGCTTGCCGGCCTCGGAGGCCTTGGCCATCGCGGCGGTCCAGCCGCCATCGACGAGCGACGGGATGAAGAAGAGGGCGAAGAGTCCGCCGGCGAGGAAGAGGCCGAACTGCACGGCGTCGGTCCAGATGACGGCCTTCACGCCGCCAATATAAGTATAGAGGAGCGAGAGGCCGACGAAGATCAAAATGGCGCCGAGAATGGGGTCGACGAGGCCGCCGAGGCTGCAGACCTGTTCGCCGAGCATGAGGCGGATGGGAATGCAGGCGACGAAGACGCGGACGCCGGCGGCCATCGTTTCGAGGAAGAGGAAGAAGGCGCCGGCGAGGCGGCGCGGCCCGACCCCGAGGTTTTGCTCAAGCAACTGGTAGGGCGAATAGATCTCCCCCTTCATATAGTGGGGCACCATGACCACGGCCAAAATGATGCGGGCGATGACGTAGCCCACGATCATCTGGATGAACATGATGTTGCCGCCCTGCGCGAAGGCGTAGGCGGGGACGCCGATGATGGTGAGCGCGCTGGTCTCGGCGGCGACGATGGAGACGCCGATGCCCCACCAAGGGATGTTGCGGCTGCCGAGGAAGTAGTCGCGGGTGTTGCGCTGGTCTTTGCCGAACCAGACCCCGAGTCCGACAATGCCGCCGAGGTAGGCGACGATCACGATCCAGTCGCCGATGCTGAAGTAGCCATTCATGGATCAAGGCATCACGCGAAAAGGCGTTTTAGTTGGCGAGGAGAATCGGGGGCGGCGCGGGGCGCGCGGGAGAGTGCAGATGGATGGCCGCGTCGCAGCGCTCCTCGCCGTGACAGGCAACTGGGGAGCCGGCCGGAGGGGACCGGGCACGAAAAAGGGACGGCGGTGAGGCCGTCCCGGAGGGGGAAAGATGCTGGAGCGGACGGATCAGTTCGTGATGTCGAACGTCGTGCTCACCGCGCGGATGTCGAGGTAGGACTTGTAGAACTCCTTCTGGGCGTCGCTGCCGTCGTATTCCTTGAGGGCGGCCTCGCTGGCGAACTCCATGACGAAGACGTGGGTCTTCTTGACCTTCGCCCCCTCGGCGTTCTGGACCTTGATGGCCTTGGTCCAGACGTGGGTGATGCCCTTGAAGGTGGAGGGGAGTTTCTGGACGGCGGCGATGGCGGCGTCGATCTGGGCGGGGGTCGTGCCTTCCTTGAAGGCGACGGTGACCACGTGGATGACGGACTTCGGGGCGGTCTGGGCGGAGGCGGTCGCTGCGCTGAAGGCGAGAAGACCGGCGGTGAGGAGGGTGAGGAGCAGTTTTTTCATGGGAGTGAGGACTTGCCGCCGGGGGAACCGGTAGGCGGATGGAGTAAGACGGGACCGTGCCGATTCGAGGGAGAATCCGAATTATTTGGCGAGGAGAATCCGTTGGAAACCCTGAGGTATTTTCCAAGCGCGAGCCAATCCGCCCGGCCGGGCGGTGGGCTCGCGACGGGGCGCACCGAGCCCGCTGAGCAGGAGCCCGCGGTCGCGGCGCGGGCTCCGCACCGGGGGAAAAACGTCCTCCCTCGACCACACTCCCCGGTTGCGTGCGCGCGGGGCACGCCGCTAGCTTCGGAAGACCCCACAACGGCATGACTACGATCTCTTCTTGGTTTCCAGGTTTCCGCACGCTCGCGCTGGTGTCGCTGCTCGCCCTGCCGGGCGGGGTGACGGCGGCCGAGACGACGACGAAAGCGGCCGCGGCCCCGGCGGTGCGGACGGTGGAGGAGCTGCGCGCGCGGCTCGAGGCGCATGTGACGCAGCCGCGGTTCAGCGGGGCGCTGTGGGGCGTGAAGATCGTGTCGCTGGACACGGGGCGGACGCTCTTCGAACACCATGCGGACCGGTTGATGAGCCCGGCGTCGAACTGCAAACTTTACACGGGGGCGCTGGCGCTCGACAAGCTCGGCGGCGACTACCGGATCGTGACGCCGATCTCTGGTTCGGCGAAACCGGATGTGGCGGGCGAATTGAAGGGCGACCTGATCGTGAGCGGGCGCGGGGACCCGAGCTGGAAGGTGCGCGGGAGCAAGAAGGACTTTTGGACGATTTTCGACCCGTTGATCGCTGTACTGGAAAAGGCGGGCGTGCGGCATGTGACGGGCGACGTGGTGGCGGATGCGACGTGGTTCAACGCGCTGCCGAACGGCGCGGGGTGGACGGCGGACGATCTCAACGACTACTACGGGGCGGAGATTTCGGCGATCTCGATGGAGGAAAACTACGCGGAGCTGCGGGTGACGCCGGGCGCGACGGTGGGGGCGCCGTGCGGCTTCGCGATGGTGCACCCGCACACGGGGCTGATGCTGGACAACCGCACCAGGACCGTGGCAAAGGACGGGAAGCGCCGGATCGAGGCGGTGCGGCTCGTCGGCGAGAACGTCGTGCACGTCTTTGGCGAGCTGCCGGTGGGCGACAAGGAGGAGCTGGTGGACCTGACGGTGCCGCGCCCGGCGGGGTGGTTTGCGGCGGCCTTCAAGGAGGCGCTCGCACGCAAGGGCATCCGGGTGGACGGCAATGCGCGCAGCCTGCGCTGGCCGGATGCGCCGGCGGTGACCGCGGCCAGCGTGAAGCTGGGCGAGATGGCGTCGCCGCCGCTGCGTGAGCTCGTGAAGACGTTCATGAAACCCTCGCAGAACCTGGAGACGGACCTCATCTTCGACCATCTCGGCGAGCTGCGCCGGACGGCGGAGACCCCGGCGGCGCGGACGGCGGAGGAGAACGCGGTGCTGGCGCTGAAGGACTTTTTGAAGAAGAACGGGCTGCCGGCGGACGAGGTGCGCTTCGAGGAGGGCTCGGGGCTCTCGCGCAACAACCTGGTGTCGGCCAACGCGACGGTGGCGCTGCTGAAGTTCATGGCGGGGCACCGGGAGGGGCGGGGCTTCGCCGAGTCGCTGCCGGTCGCGGGGGTGGACGGGTCGCTGCGGCGGCGGATGAAGGGCACGCCGGCGGAGGGCAACGTGCAGGCGAAGACCGGCACGCTGCGCTACGCGAATTCACTTTCTGGATACGTGAAGACGGCGGCGGGGGAGCGGCTGGCGTTCGCCCTGATGCTGAACCGCAGCACGCCGCCGGCGGGGCGGACCTCGCGCGAGGAGGTCGACGACGTGGCGGTGCTGCTCGCGGGGCTGGCGGCGCGAAGCGAGGCGGGGCGGTGAGAGGGTTCCTTGACAGGTGACGCGGGAGGGCGGACGGAAGTCAGCCCGCCGCGTGGACGCAAAAAAACGCCGCGGGGTGACCGCGGCGTGGAAGGAAAGGCCGGGAAGTGACGCGGGCTCAGTCGCGGCCGCGCAGCTTGGAGAGCAGGCGAAGGATCTCGATGTAGAGCCAGACGAGGCCGACGAGGAGGGAGAAGGCGAAGTGCCAGCCCTGGCGGGGATCGACGCCCTCGTTGATGGCCTCCTCGATGGCGGCGAAGTCGATCACGAAGCTGAGCGCGGCGACGAGGACGATGACGGCGCTGATGCCGATGCTGAGGCCGGACGAACCGCGGACCATCTCGAGCGGGTGGCCGAAGAGACCGGCGACGAGGTCGACGAGGTAGAGCGCCATGATGCCCAGAAGCGCGGCGGAGATGACCTTGACGAAGACCGGCGTCGCACGCAGCACCTTCATCGAGTAGAGCCAGAGGACGATGGTGAAGCAGCCGAAGGTGCCGGCCACGGCCTGGAACGCGATCCCGGGGAAGCGGAGGTTGGCGAAGTAGCTGATCGTGCCGAGGGCGACGCCCTGCGTGAGCGCGTAGGACCCGATGAGGATCGGGTTGGTGGCGCGGGTGAAGATGATGACGAGCGCGAGGATCAGGCCGACGATGGAGCCGATCAGGCCGACGCCGGCGGGCAGGTCGCCGCTGCGGAGACCGTTCCAGGTGAGCGCGAAGGTGATGCCGGTGACGAGCAGGAGGATGCCCGTGCGGTTGATCACGCCGTTGAACGTGAGGGTGTCGCCGGTGACGCGTTCGTCGGACAGGCGACGGATGGTGGGATTGGCTTCGAACATGGTAGGTGTGGATTGACTGAGTGGCCTATAGGGAACGTCCGAATGGCCGGGCGTCAAGGCGGCGCGGGCGGGCGATGCCGCGGGCGGTCCTTGACAACGGGAGGGGCGGAGGCTTCGTCGCCACCACCCTTTTGCCATGCCGACCTCCGACCTGACCATTGGCTTCGATGCCGACGACACGCTGTGGCACAACGAAGTCCTCTTCGAGCACACCCACGAACGCTACCGGGCCCTGCTCGCCCGCTACCACGATGCGGCGACGGTGGACCGCACGCTCTTCGCGACCGAGATGCGCAACCTGCCGTTATACGGGTACGGGGTGAAGGGGTTCATGTTGTCCGCAGTGGAGACGGCCATCGAGCTCACGGCGGGGAAGATCAGTGCGGAGGAAATCCAGCACCTGATGGGGCTGGGCCGCGAGATGCTGGCGCATCCAGTGGAGCTGTTGGACGCCGTACCGGAGACGGTGGCGGCGCTCGCCGGTTCGTACCGGCTGCTGCTGATCACGAAGGGCGACCTGCACCACCAGGAGCGCAAGGTGGCGCGCTCGGGGATCGCGGCGCACTTCCGCCACATCGAGATCGTGTCGGAGAAGGACGAGGGGACCTATACGGCGGTGTTTCGCCGGCACGGGATCGACCCGCGGCGGTTTCTCATGGTGGGCAACTCGCTCAAGTCGGACATCCTGCCGGTGCTCGCGCTGGGCGGCGCGGGGGTGTACGTGCCCTACCACATCACGTGGGCGGCGGAGCACGTGGAGAAAATGCCCGAGGCGAGCGGCCGGCTTTTTCAGATCAAAACCCTGCGCGAGCTGCCGGAGATCGTGCGGGCGTGGAGCGCGGGGCAGGCGTAGGCGCGGAGGCGAAGGGAGGCGGTGGTCGCGAGGGAGCGCCCGCGAGCGGGCGGCCTACGTCAGGGCTTGGCGGATACGCCGAGACCCTCGACGACGGTCTTGGCCACGGACTGGATGATCTCCGCCTCGTGGGCGTGGCCGACGGTGAAGACGACGAGAATGAACCTGGCCCCGTTGGGCAGCTCGACGTAAGCGGCGTCGTGGCGGGTCTGGCTCGTCCAGCCTGCCTTGGACCAGAGCTTCGAACCGGGCGGGAGGGCGGGGCCGGTGAACTTGGCCTGGTCGTCGGGATCGGCGGACTTCGAGGCGGGGTCGCGGCTGAGGAGGGTCATCATTTCGGCGCTGCGGGCGGCGGTGACGCAGCGGCCGGTGACGATCTCGGTGAGGAGACGCGCGGTGGCGTCGGTGGTGAGCTGGTTGCGCTTGGGCTCGAAGAGCTGGACGGCCTGGGTCTCGCGGCCGTAGGGGCCGTCGCCCCAGGGCTTCTTGTTGGCGTTGACGCCGGTGTAGCCGAGCGAGGCGAAGTAGCGGTTCACGGCGTTGCGCCGGTCGAACCAGGTCTTGATCTCCGCGTCGGGGAGCTCGGGTCCGCTCGTGGTGCCGGTGAGGACGTCGACCACGTAGTGGGTGGCGTCGTTGGAGGAATCGACGATCATGTCGTGCAGCGCGCGGCGCAGCTCGGGGGTGTCGGCGAGCTTGCCGTCCTCCAGCCAGCGGTGGGCGGCGGCGAGGTAGAAGAGCTTGATGACGCTGGCAGGATAGATCTGCACGTCGCCGCGGTAACTGGCGCGCGGATACACCGAGGGCTGGCGAAGATCGACCAGGGTGATGGCAAGCTGGTCGGGAAGCAGCGGGTGGTCGGGGAATTTCTGGAGGGCGGTCTGGGCGGCGCGGTCGACGAGGGGCTGCAAGGACTCGGCGGCGCGGACGGGAAGGGCGGACGCGACAAGCATGAGAAGCGCGGGGAGGAGGGCGAGGCGACGCATGAGGGGAGGCGGGACGGGACGTCGAGGACGATCGGCCCGGGGAGAAGGAGGAAGTGTGAGGGAACGAGAACGATTTCCCGCAGTGGCTCAGGGGGAAGGGAGGACGACCGCGCCCGAGGCGAATTTCTCGAGGACGCGGGCGGTGAGGCGGGCGCGTTCGCCGATCGTCGGGAGGCGCACGAACTCGTCGGAGCTGTGGAGCTTGTCGCCGATGGGGCCGAGGCCGTCGAGGTTGGGGAGGCCGGCGGCGGCGAGGTTGTTGCCGTCGCTGGCGCCGCCAGTGTGGACGGAGGTGAAGGGGGCAAGGCCGAGTTCGCGGGCGCTCGACTGCCAGGCGGCGAGGGCGACGGCCTCGACGGGACCGCTCTCCTTGGGGGGCCGGTTGAAATCGCCGGTGATCTCAAGCTTGAAGCCTTCGCGGGCATTGATGGGGGCGGCGAGGGCGTGGAGGCGGGCGAGGAGCGGCTCGCGGTCGGCGGCGCGCGTGATGCGGACGTCGAGCTTGGCCTCGGCGAAATCGGGGACGACGTTGGTGGCGGGACCGCCGCCGCGGATGTTGCCGATGTTGAGCATGACGCCGGGCAGGTCGTCGGGGATCTGGTGGGCGGCGACGAGGAATTCAGCGAGGGCGGCGATGGCGTTGCGGCCGGAGCGGGACGGGGTCGCGGCGTGGGCGGCGCGGCCGTGACAGGTGGCAACGAAGTTGCCGGTGCCCTTGCGGGAGTGCACGACGTCGCCGTTGGGGCGGGCGGGCTCGAAAACGAGGGCGAGAGCGAAGCGGCGCGAGGCGCCGGCCGCGGCGAAGAGCGCGCCGCTGCCGAAGGAGCCGATCTCCTCGTCGGGCGTCAGGAGGATCTCGTAGCCGAGACGGGCGACGTGGGGGGATTTTTCAAACTCCTGCAGGGCCGCGAGGATGACGAGGAGGCCGCCCTTCATGTCGCTGACGCCGGGGCCGCGGAGCGTGTCGGGGTCGAGGAGGGTGCAGCGCTGGAACGAACTGTCGGCGCCGTAGACGGTGTCGTAGTGGCCGGAGAAGAGGAGCTGCAGGGGCGCGGCAGGGCGGACGCGA
>JAPLTR010000765.1 GCA_026398065.1 Verrucomicrobiota bacterium
TGTGGCCGGCTCGTTGTGGGGCCGGCCACATTTTTTTGACGCGGACGGGACACGGGCTGCTTGCCTCTGGCATCCAGATGCTTTCCGCTCACCGTTTACCAACCTCGCACCGCTTCCTATGAATCCTGCCTCCTCTGTGTCCCCTGTCGCACCGCTTGGCGCCGCCCCGAAGAAGAAATCCCGGACGATTTGGTATGTCCTGATCGGACTGCTGGTGGTGATCGGCCTCGGCGTGGGTGCCTATTTCAAGAAGAAGAGCGAAGGCCAGGCCGTCGCCGTCTCCACGGAGAAGGCGATCACCAAGACCATCACGCAGATCGTCTCGGCCACCGGCAAGGTCCAGCCCGAGGTCGAGGTGAAGATCGCCCCCGAGGTGTCCGGCGAGATCGTGCAACTGCCCCTCCGCGAGGGTGCGGTCGTCAAGAAGGGCGACCTCCTCCTCAGCATCAAACCTGATGTCTACAAGGCCCAGGTCGAGCAGCAGGAGGCCGGCCTCGTCGCCGCGCGCACCGGCGTCGTGCTCGCCAAGGCCCAGCTCCTCAAGGCGCAGGACGACCTCAAACGCGCCGAGGACATCTATGCCAAGAAGCTCATTTCCGACTCCGACATGGTGGCGGCCCGCACGTCCCTGGAGGTCGCCCAGGCCAACTATGAAAGCGCCCAGGCCACCGTCCGCCGCACCGAGGGTGCGCTGAACCAGACCAAGGACCAGCTCACCAAGACGGTCATCTATTCGCCCATCGACGGCAAGGTGAGCTCGCTCAGCACCGAGCTCGGCGAACGCGTCGCCGGCACCGGTTCCTACGGTGGCGCCGAAGTCATGCGCGTGGCCGACCTCTCCAACATGGAAGTGCGCGTCAACATCAACGAAAACGACATCGTCAACGTGAAGGTCGGCGACAAGGCCAAGGTCGTGATCGACGCCTTCCCGAACCGCAAGTTCGAGGCCGTGGTGAAGGAAATCGGTTCCGCCGCCAAGGTGACCGGCCAGAACACCCAGGACGAGGTGACCAACTTCCTCGTCAAGATCCGCATCACCGACAAGGACGTGCCCCTCCGCCCCGGCATGAGCGCCAATGCCGACGTCGAGACCAAGACCGTCGAGAACGTCGTCGCCGTGCCGATCCAGAGCGTGACCGTCCGCGCCAAGGAGAACAACAAGACCATCGAGCAGGTCGCCCAGGACCGCGAAAAGACCGCCAACGAAAACAAGGGCCAGGGCGCCGCCACCGCGGTCAACGTCAAGCAGCAGAAACAGTCGGACAAAGAGGACAAGGACAACCTCCAGCGTGTCGTCTTCGTGAAGGACGGCGACAAGGTGAAGCTCACCAAGGTCGAGACCGGCGTGCAGGACACCACGCACATTGAGATCAAGTCCGGGCTGAAACCCGGAGACGAGGTCGTGAGCGGCAGCTTCGGCGTCATCACCCGTACGCTGAAGGCGTTTCCTTTACCCAACTCGTTCCGTCTTTCCACCATGCATGCACCCGCCGCTCCCGCGCCCGCCTCGCGCACTGTACGTCCGCATGGACCCCTCGTCATCGAGATCGAGGGCGTGACCAAGCTCTACCGGATGGGCTCGGAGACGATCCACGCCCTGCGCGGGGTGAACCTGAAGATCCATCGCAACGAGTACCTCGCGATCATGGGCCCGTCCGGCAGCGGCAAGTCCACCATGATGAACATGCTGGGCTGTCTCGATACGCCGACCTCCGGCCGCTACGAGTTCAGCCAGAAGGATGTCGCCACGATGGTGGACGACGAGCTGGCCGAGATCCGCAACCGCGAGATCGGGTTCGTCTTCCAGACCTTCAACCTGCTGCCACGTTCGAATTCGCTGCACAACGTCGAGCTGCCGCTGATCTACGCCGGCCTCGGCCGTACCGAGCGCCTGGAGAAGGCCCGCCGCGCCCTCGAAAACGTCGGCCTCGGCGAGCGCCTCGGCCACAAGCCCAACGAGCTTTCCGGCGGCCAGCGCCAGCGCGTCGCGATCGCGCGCGCGCTCGTCAACGATCCCTCCATCATCCTCGCCGACGAGCCGACGGGCAACCTCGACTCCAAGACCGGCGAGGAAATCATGGCGCTCTTCGAGCAGCTCTACGAGCAGGGCAACACCATCATCGTCGTCACCCACGAAGAGGACATCGCCCGGCACGCGCGCCGCATCGTGCGTCTGCGCGACGGCCTGATCGAGAGCGACCTGCCGGTGACCTGAGCCAGCATGCGTGCGACGTCAGCAGTCGGGATCGTCTGGAGGATCTCCCTTTGCCTTTGGTTCTTCGGGATCTGGGCCTGGGCGATCATGGGCTGGCTCAAGGTCGAGCCCGGCTTCGTCGACCTGGTGTTCTGGGTCGTCGTGACCGCGATTCCAGTGTCGGTGGTGTTCGGCGTGATCGACTACGGCTGGCGGGCGTTTTTGCGGGAGTTTCCCGAGTCCATCCGCATCTCCGGCGCGCAAATTTACGCGAACAAACTGCGCTCGGCCCTCACGGCGCTCGGGGTCATCATCGGCATCGTGGCCGTGACCCTGATGGGCACTGCGATCCTCGGCATCGATGCGGGGGTGGAGCAGAGCCTGTCCGGTTTCGGCGACGACGTCCTCTATGTGACCAAGTGGCCCTGGAAGGACACGAGCGACTGGTGGGTTTACCGCAACCGGCGCGACATAAATGTCGAGCACTACCAGGCAATCAACGAATGGATCGCCGAGCACCCCGACAGCCCGATGAAGCTGGCGGTGCCCGCCGTGGACTGGGGCGCAAGCGTGCTGCGCGGAGAAAACCGGGTGAACAACATCCGCATCGTGGGCTCGACCGCCGACCTCGGGCGCATCGTCCGCTCCGACATGAAAGAGGGCCGGTTCTTCACCGACATCGAAAACCGCAGCAGCCGCAACGTCGCGGTCATCGGGTTCGACGTGGCCGACGCGCTGTTTCCCAACGAATCTCCGCTCGGCAAGGACATCCGGATCCGCAACCAGGTCTACAATGTCGTCGGCGTCGCGGCCCGGCAGGGCAGTTTCCTCGGCCTGTTCAGCTGGGATTCGCAGGTGATCATGCCTATCGGGGCCTTTGGCCGCTCGTTTCCCATCCGCTGGGCCGATCCCGAGATCCGCATCCAAGTCGACACCAACCGCCTGGACGAGGCGAAGGACGAGATCCGCGGGGTGATGCGCCGGGTGCGCGGGCTCAGCCCGGAAAAGAAGGACGACTTTGAAATCAACAGCCAGCAGGTGATCCGGGAGCAGCTCGATCCGATCAAGAAGGGCATCGCGATGGGCGGCCTGTTCATCACCGGGCTGTCGCTGTTCGTCGGCGCCATCGGCATCATGAACATCACCTACGTGAGCGTGAAGGAGCGCACGAAGGAGATCGGCACCCGCAAGGCGCTGGGGGCGCGCAGCCGCACGATTTTGCTCCAGTTCCTGATCGAGGCGGTGAGCATCTGTTTTCTCGGCGGGGTCGTGGGGCTCGCGACGGCTTGGGGGATGTCGGCCGTCGTCGGCGCCTTCATGCCGTCCTTCCCCTTGGTGTTCTCGCTGGGCCTGGTTATGATCGGCCTGGGCGTCTCGGTGTTCACCGGGGTGTTCAGCGGCTTCGCCCCGGCCCTGCAGGCCAGCAAACTCGACCCGGTGGTCGCCTTGCGCTACGAGTAACCCGACGCGCCCATGCTCATCGCTGAAATCTTTCGCCTCGCGTTCTCCTCGCTGACCTCGAACAAGCTGCGTTCGAGCCTCACCATCCTCGGCATCGCCGTGGGCGTGTTCTCCGTCATCGGCGTGACGACCTTCATTAACGCGATGCGCGGCCAGATCGAGTCTGGGCTTAACGTGCTGGGGGCCAATAGTTTTCAGATCAGCAAATTCCCCGCCATCAGCTTCTCGGACTGGAACCGCTTCCGGAACCGCCGGGACATCACCTACTCCATCGCCAACCGCTTCAAGGAGCTGATGGGCGACAGCGCCAAGGTGAACATGCAGCTCGGCCGCGGCGGCCAGACGGTCATTTTCCGCGACCGCCGCACGAATCCCAACGTCCGCCTCATCGGCACGGACGAGAACTACATCACCGCGTTCAACTTCGATGTGGTGACGGGCCGGAACATCGGCCCCGACGATGTCGAGTACGGTCGTCCCGTCTGCCTGCTGGGCTCGGACGTGACCCAGAAGATTTTTCCCGACGAAGAGGCGATCGGAAAGCTGATCCGCATCAACGGGCAGAACTATACGATCGTCGGCCTGCTCGGCCCCAAGGGTACGTCGTTCGGCGGCAACCCCGACAATCTCGTCGTCACGCCGATCTCCCGGTTTCTCGCGGTGTACGGCCGGTCGGGCCGCTCGCTGAGCATGAATGTCCAGGCCCTCAGCCAGGCGGAGCTCGCGGCCACGCAGGAAAAGGCCACCGGCATGATGCGGCTCGTGCGCGGGCTGCACCCCGAGGATCTGAACGACTTCGAGGTGTTTTCGAACGAGTCGCTGATCGAGGCGTTTAACAAGATCGCGGACGTCGTTTCGGCGGGCGCGCTCATCATCAGTGCGATCGCGTTGCTGGCGTCGGGCGTGGGCGTGATGAACATCATGCTGGTGAGCGTGACGGAGCGCACGAAGGAGATCGGCATCCGCAAGAGCATCGGCGCGAAGAAAAAGAGCATCCTGATGCAGTTCCTCTCCGAGGCGGTGGCGCTCTCGCTGATCGGCGGCGTGGCCGGCGTGGCCTTCGGCGTGGGCGGGGGCAACCTCGCGGCCTATTTCATGAACATCGGGGTCACCTTTCCCTGGCTCTGGGCCGGCATCGGCCTCGCCGTCTGCGGCGGCATCGGCGTGACCTTCGGGCTGTATCCGGCCTACAAGGCCGCGTCGCTCGACCCGATCGAGGCGCTGCGGTACGAGTAGCGGTTCTTTGTAGGTCGGGCTTTACGCCCGACACCCTTGGAAACCGTGTCGGGGATAAACCCCGACCTACACCCAGAGGCCGTTACCCGCGTCGAATCTCGGACCCGACGAAACGTATCTGGATTCTAAATACTTTCTTGGTGCGGCAGGTGATCTGGCCGGTGGCGAGGTCGACCTTGTCCGGCACCTCGATGCGGTGCAGGTCCACCGTGGCGTGGAAGCCGCGTTCGGAAAACACGTCGATCAGCATCGCGAGGGCGGTCGGGTCCTCGAGCAGGCCGTCCTCGGTGTTGACGTGCGCGGAGCCGGAGATCGCGTGGCGCTGGACGATGGGGAGGATCTTCTTGGTGATGAAGCCCACGACCTGGCCGAAGAGCTCGGGCTGGCCGAACTCATAGCTGTCGAGGCGCTTCACCAGCTCCTGGCGGGCGTGGACGATGATCTCGTTGGCCACCGGCACATGGCGCAGGCGGTCGACCGTGCGCGGGTCGAGCTCGAGGGTGCTCTGGTAGTCGAGCTCCTTGAGGATGTTCTGCTCGACCTCCTTCAGCGTGCCCTGGGCATTGATGAAGTGGTAGTGGAAGGTCTCCTTGAGGGACTGGAGGGCGTCCCAGGTCTGCTCCTTGAAGACGCGGTAGCGGCGGCGGGCGAGCGTCTCGTCGTGGTCCGTCGGGCGGTCCTCCATGAGCTCGCCGACGCCGGAGCGCAGGACCTCCTCGTTGTGTACCTTCGTTTCGCGACCGCGCTTGAGCTGGCGGGCGACCGACTCCTTCTCGTCCACGAACAGCACCATGATGTGCACGGTGGGCTGGCGGAAATGGATGCTCAGCGGGCTGCCGTAGAACTCGCGGCGCAGGCCATGCATCTTGGCGACGAGGAGCTTGAGGCACTCGACCTGGACGTTGGTGCGGGGAAAGCCGTCGAGGATCGCGCCGTCATGGTATTCGGGCCGGAGGAGGCGGCGCAGGAGCAGCCCGACGACTTCGCGGTCGCCGACCATGTTGCCGCCGTCCTTGAGGGCCTTGGCCTCCGGGGAGTCGAGGAGGGCGCTGATGACGATGGGCGGGCAGGTGAGGCCGCGGGCGCGGGTGATGAAAGCGGTGTTGGTGCCCTTGCCGGCGCCGGGCGCGCCGCCGAGCAGGATGATCTCCTTGGGGAAGCGGAGGTTCTCGCGGCCATACTCCTCCTCCAGGCGCTGCCACACGGAGCCGAAGATCAGCTGGGCATCCTTGATTTCAAGGTCAGTGAGCTTGGGCGCGGCGGGCGCGGGTGGGACAGGTTGGGATTGGGGGGCGGGCGTGGACATGACGATGGGAGAGACGCGAAGGATTTAGAGGGTTTTGCGGGACCGCCGGACACAAGGAAAATCCGCCTGCCGCCGGAAGCTGTTCGTGCAAAATGCGACGGTCGGTCGGCCCCCATCTGGTGGTTTGCACGATGGAACGGGACAGGTTTCGGTCGGATTGGCCCGCCAGAAAAACAAGCGGCTCCCCATCAGGGATTTCCCGAAGCGGCGATCAGGGTTGGCACACTTTGGGCGATATCAGTCCTATCTATGACACCGCTTCTCGTGATCTTTTCCGTGCTGGGTTCCCTGCTCTGCCTCCTCGTGAGCCTCGATGCCCGGGCGGAGAATGAGGCCGAGTCGCTGCAGCCCGCGCGGGTCCCAGCCGACAAAAATCGGCGCTGAAAAATTGGTCTCGATTTGGAACCTCGCCCGGGCACTTCGGTCTTAAGAGCACGGCATAGACCCGGGAGCTTAGCTCTCAGGCCTGCCAAGTTGAAGCTGGACCTGGCGGGGTCGCGCAAGCGGCCCCGCCTTGCTTTTTGGCATTTCGCTCCGCCCATTCCCCGCCACACTCCAACTCCTTTCCATGCGCATCCTAATCGTTGATGATGAACCGGCCATCCGGAAGACGACGCGCATCGCGGTCGAGATGGCCGGGCACACCACGGTCGAGGCGCCCAACGGCCTCCGGGCGCTCAAGGCCATCGAGGACGAGGGGTTCGACGCGGTGTTCCTCGACCTGAAGCTGGGCAACGACGACGGGCTGGAGGTGCTCGCCAAGCTCCTCAAGGCGCAGCCCTCGCTCGCCGTGGTGATGTTCACCGCCTACGCCAACATCGCGACCGCCGTGGAGGCGATGCGCCGCGGGGCCTTCGACTTCATCCCGAAGCCCTTCACGCCTGAGCAGATCCGCGGCATCCTGGCGAAGGTGGAAAAGGCGCGGGCCTTGGAAACGCGGGTCCGCACTTTGGAAAACCAGCTCGCGGCCGAGTCGCCGCCCGTCGACCTCGAGTCCGCGGAGCCGGCCACGCAGCGGGCCGTCGAGATCGCGTTCAAGGCCGCCGCCACGCCCGCCAACATCCTCATCCTCGGGCCGAGCGGCACCGGCAAGAGTGTGCTCGCCCGCGAGGTGCACCAGCGCAGCGCCCAGCGCGATGCGGCGTTTGTCACCGTGAGCTGCCCGTCCCTCTCGCGCGAACTGCTGGAGAGCGAACTGTTCGGCCATGTGAAGGGCTCCTTCACCGGGGCCGTGGCCGACACGATGGGCAAGGTGGCCGCCGCCGATGGCGGCACGCTCTTTCTCGACGAGATCGGCGAGATGCCGCTGGAGATTCAGCCGAAGCTCCTCCGCCTGCTGCAGGAGCGGGAGTACGAGCGCGTCGGCGAGGCCCGGCCGCGCCGGGCCAACGTCCGCGTCATCGCCGCCACCAACCGGGTCCTGGCCGAAGAGGTGAAGGCGGGGCGTTTCCGCGAGGACCTGTTTTACCGGCTCAATGTCATCAGCATTGTTTTGCCAGGTCTGCGCGACCGCCCGGCGGACCTCGGGCGGTTTGCGGAAAGCTACCGGAAGTTCTTTTCGGCGCGGCTGGGCAAAAAGACCACGGCCTTTGCGCCGGCGGTGGAGGCGGCGTTCGCCGCGTACCGGTGGCCGGGCAATTTGCGCGAACTGCGCAACGTGATCGAGCGCGCGGTGATCCTCGCGGGCGGCGAGGTGATCGAGCTGACCGATCTGCCCGAGGAATTTGGCGTGAAACCGGACTCCGCCGTCGCGGTCGGTGCGCGTGTCACCCTCGATGCCCTCGAGACCGAACACATCCGTCGGATCCTGGCCACCGCCCGCAATCTCGACGAGGCGGCGCGCACGCTCGGGATCGATCCGGCCACGCTCTACCGCAAACGGCAGAAGCTGGGCCTCCTTTGAACGCCCGCCCGCGATGCTCCGCACGCGCCTCTTCCTCGGCCTGCTGCCGCTCCTGCTGATCCTCGTCGGCACGGGGGCCTACGCGATCAAGGTCGACCGGGAGCTGGCCGGCTCGCTCTCGCGCGACCTCGTCCAGAACTACCGCGCCATCTCCGCGCTCCTGCAGATGCGTGAGTCAGCCCGGCTGATGAGCAGCGCGCTGGGTGATGCGCGCTTCGGCAATACGCTGGCGGCGCAGCGGGCGTTCGAGGCGCAGCGCGCGACGTTCACCGGGCTCCTGATGCACCAGTCGACGGGCTCGGTGGGCTCGCCGCGCGCGACGCTGGTGGCGGCGCTCGACCGTGAGTTTCAGACGTTTGTCGCCGGCGTTGAACCGGTGTTGCGTGGCGGTGGGGCGGGCTCGCTGTCCGAGCAGAAAAGCGACTCGTCCGCGATCTACCGCGTCCTCGGCGCCATCGAGACCCTGTCCAAACGCGATGCCGCCGCGGCGGAGCAAACCGCCGCCCGCGTCGAGCAGCTCGCGGCAACCACCGAGCGCATTTTGCTCACGGCGATCGTGGGCGCCGTGATCCTTTCGCTCTTTGTCGCATGGTGGCTCGCCGCCTCGCTCCTCCGGCCCATCAAGGCGCTGACCGCCTCCGCAGTCGCCGTCGGCGAGGGCGACCTCGACCGCACGGTGCCCGAGGTGTCGGGCGACGAGCTCGGGCAGCTCGCCCACGCGTTCAATGCCATGTCGGCCAAGCTCCGCTCGTACCGGGAGGCGACGCTCGCGAAAGTGCTCCGCACGCAGCGCACGATGGAGGCCACGCTCACCTCGGCGCCCGATCCGGTGTTCGTGGTGGACCGCGATGGCACCCATGCGGTGCGCAACCCTGCGGCCACGCTGCTCGCCGCCGAGCCGGATTTCGCCGGAGGCAAGTTTCCTCCGGTGCTCGCCGAGGCGCTGGAGCGCGTGCTCGCGAGCGGGGAGCACTATCTGCCGACCGACTATGGCCGGGCCATCGCCCTGCGCGTGGGCCGCGATGAGCGCCACTATCTGCCCCGCATCCTCGCCATCGGCGACAAGCTGACCGAGTTCAAGGGGGCGGCCGTGATTCTGCAGGATGTGACGAAATTCCGCCTGCTGGACGATGCGAAGACCAATCTCGTCGGCACGGTGAGCCACGAACTGAAGACTCCGCTGACCAGCCTGCGCATGGCGGTCTATCTGTTGCTGGAGCAAAAGATCGACGGTCTCACCGCCACGCAGCGGGAGCTGCTGGAATCGGCGCGCGACGATGCCGACCGCCTGCTCCGCATCCTCGACAATCTCCTCGACCTCGCGCGGCTCGAGGCCGGGGCCTCCACCTTGAATCGCCGGCAAGTCGAGCTGGCGCCCTTCCTCGAGGAAATTGCGCGCGAGACCCGCGGTTTCGCCGAACCTGCGGGGCAGACGCTCACGGTGACGGTCGCGCCCGCGCTCGCCGGCGCGAGCGTCATGATCGATCCCGACCGGCTCCGGCACGTGTTCATGAACCTGCTGACGAACGCGTCGAAATACTCTCCGGCCGGCGGAGCGATCGCGCTGTCGGCGTCGGCGGAGCCGGGCTTCGTGCGCTTTGCCGTGCACGACCAAGGGCCGGGAATTCCGGCCGACAGCGTGGCGCGGGTGTTTGACCGTTTCTACCGGGCGCCCGATCAGGAGAAAAGCGGCGCCGGGCTCGGCCTCGCGATCGCGCGCGAGATCGTTGTCGCGCATGGCGGATCCATCGCCTGCACGAGCACCATGGGCAAGGGCACCGAGTTTCATTTCGTGGTGCCGCGCTGAGCGTCGCACCCTTTGTCAGTCACAAAAACCAAAATCCAACCGATCATGAAAAATTCTCCCGAAGTCGCCAGCGCCGAGACGCCCTATCAGATCATCGCGCACATCAGCCAGCTGATGGACGAAGCCGAGGCGATGCTGGTGGGCCCTCATCTGCCCGCGCCGGGACCGGAGGCGGTCGAACTGCGGTCCCGCCTCGAAACAATCCGCACTGAGCTCGTCAGGCTTTCCACGCGCACCATCAACCAGGTGGTGGACGGGGCCAAGGCGACGGACGACGCGATCCGCGCGCATCCCTACCGGTCACTCGCGATCGCCCTCGGAGCGGGCGTGCTCCTCGGCACCTGTCTCCGTCGGGACGCCCGCTGAGCCGCCTAGGTCTTCTTCGTGATGACCCTCGGTGCCGTCTCCATCTGTCCGCGGGTGACGCCGAGTTGGTTGATGAGTTTCAGTTCGCGCCAGAGGTCTGCGCCGGTGATCTCGCCGCGCAGCAACTGGCCGTAGCGCGCGAGGGTGCGCGTGACCTCGTCGGCGCTTTCGTTGACGAACTCGACGCGGAAGCTGCGGGCGCCGAGCTCGACGAGGCGCGCGACGTATTCGGCGCCGGTCTGGGCGCGGTTGTTGAAGACGGTGTTGCGGCAGCCGGCGTCGGCCTTGAGTGGGAGCTCCGCACCCACGCGGTCGCGCAACGCCACGCGGTGTTTGTCGCAGGGGCGCCCGCAGTCGCGGTAGTCCTTCCCCGTGGAGAGAAACGCGCAGAACACGCAGTGCTCCATGTGAAACATCGGCATGTGCTGGTGCACCGTGATGTCGAACCACGTGCCCGGCGCGCCCGCGAGCAGGGCCTCGAGTTGGGTGATGTTGAGGTCGTAGCTCGCGGTGACGCGCTCCAGGCCGTGGTGGTGGAGCAGGTAGTCGGCGGTGAGCGGGTTGGCGACGTTGAGGGAGAAATCGCCGCGGCGGCGGTCGGCCTTGAAGAAGGCGAGATGGTCGTGGTTGCGCACGAGGTAGCCGTCGGCCTCGGAGGAGCGCACCTGTTTCAGAATCCATTCCTCGCCGGGTTTGAAGACGCGCGGGGGCGCGACCCAGATCGATGGATTTTCGATTTTCGATTGGGGATTTTCGATCTGGAGTTCGCGGAAGCGGGTGACCGCGTCGCGGTAGTGCTTCGGGTTTTCGAACTCGCAGTAGAGCGTACGCGCGCCGGCCGCCCAGGCGGCGTCGAGCTGTTCGAGCAGGCGGATGACCGCGATCAGCTCGGGCTGGGCGGGTGAGGGAGTGGCGGACGCGAACGGGGAGGAAGACTTTTCCTCGTTGAATTGCCAGCGTTTCGGCTGGGCGCGGAGCGCCTCGAGTGCGGTGGCGGTTTCGCGGCGGAGGCGGTTGAGTTCGCTGACGGGCACGATCACTTCGCCTTCGAGATGGGACTGAAGCGCGCCGAGCTTGAAGGGCGTGCCGCCGAGGCGACCCAATTGTTCGCGCAGGCGTTCGGGCGAGAGCGGCTGCTTTTCGGCGGGGGCGAGCGGAACGGTCGAATCGAGCCGGACGACGTGGCCCTGACCGTCGTTGGCAATGAGGGTGAGGGGCGTGCCGGCGCGACCGTGGACTTCGAGGGTGATGGGGCGTTGGAAGCGGATCTGTTCGCCCTCAAAGGTCGTGCGGACTTCGCGGTCGAGGGCGGGGTCGTTGGTTTTCCACACGAGCTGGCCGGCGCGCACCCGGCGCCAGTCGATGTCGCCATGGCCGAAGCGTAGGGACGTTTCGCCGTCGCGGTTCTTCTCGGCCTGGTAAACGCGGCCGCCCTGTTCCCGCTCGTCGGGCTTGCCGGCGTCGAACACCACGCCGTCGCCGGGCTTCAGCGGCGCGGCGAGCCGGAGCGAGACGGACTCGTTTTGCACGCGGGTGACTTCACCGAGGAACACGCCGCGCTTGGTGCCGAAGCGGGCGTGCGCGAGCTCCTGGTTGTTGATGCCGCGAAACCAACCGGTGTAGAGGCCGCGGGAGAAACTCATCTCCAGTTCGTAGCGGGCGGTCTGCGCCTCGAATTTCGGAGCGGTGACGCCGGTGAGATCGGCCATCACCTTGTCGAGCGCCTGACGGTAGACGCGCGTGATGCTCGCGACGTATTCCGCCGATTTGAGGCGGCCTTCGATCTTCAGCGAAGCAACGCCGGCGCGGATGAGATCCGGGAGGACTTCGAGACCGGAGAGGTCCTGCGGGCTGAGGAGGTAGCGGCGGTCGCCGAGGGGGACCTGGACGCCGTCGGAAATGAGATCGTACGGGAGCCGGCACGCCTGCGCACATTCGCCGCGGTTGGCGGAGCGTCCGCCGAGCGATTCGCTCGTGAGGCATTGCCCGGAGTAGGCGACGCAGAGGGCGCCGTGGACGAACACCTCCAAGGGTAACTGTACTTCAGCGGCGGCCTGCGCGGCATTGATCTTCGCGATGTCGTCGAGGGAGTTTTCGCGGGCGAGGACGACGAGCTGGGCGCCAAGCTCGCGGGCGAACGCCACGCCGGCGGCGCTCGTGATCGTCATCTGCGTCGAGCAGTGGATGGGGAAATCGGGCGAGAGTTTCCGGATGAGCCGGCAGATGCCCACGTCCTGGACGATGGCGGCATCGACGCCGCTCGCGATGATCGTGCGCAGGTAGTCCTCGGCGTCGGCGAGCTCGTTTGTGAAGACGAGGGTGTTGAACGTCACGTAGCCGCGCACGCCGCGCCGGTGGAGAAACTCCATGAGCGCGGGCAGGTCGGCCTGGGTGAAGTTTTTGGCGCGCATGCGGGCGTTGAAGCGCTCGAGGCCGAAGTAGATCGCGTCGGCGCCGTTTTCGATGGCGGCGCGGGCGCACTCCCAGTCGCCGGCGGGGGCGAGCAGCTCGGGACGCTTGAACGCGGAGGGGGGCGGGGCGGCGTCCATGTCAGGCGGCGGCCTTGGCCCGACTGGATGAAATCACCTTGGAC
>JAPLTR010000718.1 GCA_026398065.1 Verrucomicrobiota bacterium
TGAAACGCCTCACCACGCACCTCATGCGGGCTTTCAGTGCTCCGCTCCTCGCGCTCTGCGCCTTCGCCGCCGACAAGCCCCTCGCCAAAATCTCCGTCCAGCTCGATTGGATACCCGAGCCCGAGCACGGCGGCCTCTACCAGGCGCTCGCCAAGGGCTATTTCCGCGAGGAGGGCCTCGACGTCACGCTGCTCCCCGGTGGCCCCGGCGCGCAGGTCATGCCGAGCGTCGCCACCGGCAAGGTCGACATCGCCCAGGCCGACTCCACCACCACGCTCACCCAGCAGGCCGAGGGTCTTCCCTTCGTCCAGTTCGCCGCCGTCTTCCAGGACGATCCCTCCGGCATCCTCGTGCACGCCGACAGTCCCGTCCGCACCTTCGCCGATCTCAAGGGCAAGACCATCATCGCCCGCCCCGGCTGGCCGTTCCTCAAGTTCATCGAGAAGAAATACCAGGTCACCTTCAACCTCGTCCCCCAGAACTTCTCCGTCGCCGCCTTCCTCGGCAACAAGGAGGCGCTCCAGCAGGGCTACTTCATCGCCGAGCCCTACCACATCACCCACGCCGGCGGAAAAAAGCCCCGCTTCCTCTCCACCTGGGACGCCGGCTTCCGCGCCTACGCCGTGCTCATCACCAACAAGAAGTTCGCCCGCGAGCATCCCGCCGAGCTCCGCGCCTTCACCCGCGCCTACATCCGCGGCTGGCGCGACTACCTTGAGGGCGATCCCGCTCCCGCCCACGCCGCCCTGAAAAAGGCCAATCCCACCAACACCGACGAGTTCATGCTGTTCTCCCGCCAGGCCATCATCGACGAGAAGCTCGTCACCGGCCGCGACGCCACCGGCGGTCCGACGAACATCGGCCGGCTCGAGACCGCGCGCTTCGCCGCCCAGATCGCCCAGCTCGAAGACCTCGCCATTCTCCCCAAGGGCAAGGTCACTCCCGCCACCGCCTTCACCGCCGACTTCCTCCCCTGACCTCCTCGTAGGGCGTCCGTCTTGCGGAAGCCTTCTGGGACCTCTCCCTTTATGCCACAACCGACCGCGCTTGATCGCTTCCTCCCCCTGCTCCGCTCCGCCCTCACGGAAGGCACGCTGACCAAGCTCACGCTCGGCAAACCGTCCCCCGCGCTCACGCGCGCCGACCCCACGCTGCACAACCTCTTCGTCCGCCCCGTCGCGCTCAAGACCGGCCCTCAGCTCACCTTCGTCTGGCGCCACGCCACGCGCGACGTCACCAAGAACCACCCGCCCGCCGAGGCCCTCGCGATCGTCGAGGCGGGGCTCGGCCGCGACTTCCTCGACGCCCATCTCTTCACCGCGACGCAGACCGCCCAACTTGAGTTCCAACCCGACGCCACCGCGCGCCTCCGCGTCAAAACCACTTCCGCCGTCTCCGTCCCCGGCGCCGGCCCGACTCCCTCTCCTGCCGCGCACAACCAGCCCAAGCACTACCTCATCCCCGCCGACGCCCCGTGGCTCGACTCCCTCGGGGTGACCAACAACCGCGGCCAACCCCGCGACGGCATGGCGGACAAATTCCGCCAGATCCAAAAGTTTGCCGAGCTCCTCACGCACCTCATCACGGAGGCAAACTTCCCGCCCGACCGCCTCATCCGCGTCGTCGACATGGGCAGCGGCAAAGGCTACCTCACCTTCGCGGTAGCCGCCCTCCTCGGTGACCGCGCGCACGTCACCGGCATCGAGGCGCGCCCCGAGCTCGTCGCCCTCTGCAATCGCGTCGCCGCCCAGCACGGAGGCGCCCGGCTCCTCGTCGTCTCGCCGTGCTGCCAGAAGGAGCTGCGCCCGCAGCTCTCCGCGCCGCCCGTCCTCGCCGACGCCCTGCGCCACGGTATCTTCCAGGAACGCCAGGCCGAGTTCGTCACCGACGCCCTGCGCGCCCAGCTCCTCGAGTGGTCCGGCTACCAGACCAAGGTCTTCGAGTTCGTCTCCACCGAGCACACCGCGAAGAACCTCATGATCTCCGCCATCAAGGCCCGCGCCGCCGGCGCGCCCGACGACGCCCGCGCCAGCCGCGTCCGCGACTTCGCCCGCTTCTACGGCATCCGTACCCAGCACCTCGCCACCCGCCTCGGCTTCGCCCTCACCGCATGACCTGGACCGACCTCGACTGGCCCGCCCTCGACCGCCTCCGCGAAAAGTTCCTCCGCGGCACCGCCGTCGCCGAGCCCTACTGGGAAACCGCCTCCGATCTCGCCAGCTACGACTTCACCTACGGCGAGCGCATCGGCTGGAAATGGGACCACGTCCTCCGCGAACTGCGCCTCCGCCAGTGGTCGCCCGCCCCGACCACCCGCACCGTCCTCGACTGGGGCTGCGGCAGCGGCGTCGCCGCCCGCCGCGTCCTCGCCGCGCTCGGTCCTCAAAACTTCGATACGCTGACCGTCTGGGACCATTCGCCCCTCGCCTGCGACTACGCCGAGGCCGCCGCCCGGGCCGCCTTCCCCTCGCTCCGCGTCGCCCAGGCCACGCCCGGCCTCCTCGCCGGCACCGAACCCATCGGCCTCCTCGTCGTCAGTCACGTGCTCAACGAGCTCCCGACCGCCGCCCTCGCCTCCCTCCGCGCCCTCGTCGCCCGCGCCGACGCCGTGCTCTGGTGCGAGCCCGGCACCCACGCCGTCAGCCGCCACCTCAGCGCGCTGCACGACGAGTTCCAGGCCACCTTCCGCCTCGTCGCGCCCTGCCCGCATGCGAACGCCTGCCCCATGCTCGCCCCCGGCAACGAGCGCCACTGGTGCCACTTCTTCGCCCCGCCGCCTTCGGAGATTTTTGCCAACTCCGAGTGGGTGAAGTTCGGCCAGCGCGCCGGCATCGACCTCCGCAGCCTGCCCTACGCCTTCCTCGCCCTCGACCGCCGCCTCGACGCCCCGCCTCCGCCGCCGGACCTCGGCCGCGTCATCGGCAGCCCCGAGCACTTCAAGCCCTACGCCCGCCTGCTCAACTGCGACGCCACCGGCCTCGCCGAGCTCGAACTCCCCAAGCGCGCCGACCCCGCCCTCTTCAAGCAGCTCGACCGCACGAAGCTCCCGCTCGTGTATCGCTGGCAGCATGACGGCAAAAAAATCGCCAGCGGCGAACCGCTGGCGACATCCTGATCCTGTAGGGCG
>JAPLTR010000248.1 GCA_026398065.1 Verrucomicrobiota bacterium
GACCCGATGGGCACGCTCCGCTGCGTCGCCTGCCAGATCTGCGAGAAGGAGTGCCCGCCGCAGTGCATCTACATCGAGACGAGCAAGGACAAGAAGCCCGACGCCACCGGGAAGCCCCAGCTCTTCCCCGCCATCTTTGCCATCGACACCTCCGTCTGCATGAGCTGCCAGATCTGCGTCGAGGTCTGCCCGTTCGACGCGATCAAGATGGACCAGGTGTTCGAGATCGCGACCACCGACCGTTTCTCCGCGCTGCTGCTCAACCGCGAGCAGCTCGCCAAGCCGAACAGCTACTATCACGAGATCCACCCGACCGAGGCCGCCGAGGTCGATGCCCGTCTCGCCGCCGAACGCAAAGCCGCCGAGGAAAAAGCCAAGGCCGCCGCCGCCGCGAAAGCCGCCGCTGCTGTCGCCAAACCTGCCGCTCCCGCCGTCCCCGCCACCCCGAAACCCGCCGCCGCTGCTGCCCCTGCTGCTCCCGTTGCTCCGAAACCGCCCGCCGCGCCCAGCGCGGAGGCCCCAAAGCCGCCGCCTGCCGCATGAGCGCCGCGCCCTTCCTCAGTGTAGCTGCGAGCGCAAGCGAGTGGCCGGTCGCCCTCGCGTTCCCCTCGGTCCCGCTTGCCGCGGCCGACTCTTTTCTCGAACGCCTTCCGACCGTCGCCCGCGACCTCGTCACCTCCTGGCTCCCCGAGCCCCTGCGCTGGCTCGTCAACAGCCTGATCGCCATCGGCGTGATTCTCGCCGTCTTCGGCCTGCTCTTCGCCTTCCTCACGCTCGCCGAGCGCAAGATCCTCGGCCGGATCCAGAATCGCCCCGGCCCCAACCGCACGCCGATCCCGCTCACCAAGATCCGCCTCTGGGGCCTCGCCCAGCCCTTCGCCGACGGCGTGAAGGCCCTCACCAAGGAGGACGTTATCCCACGCGACGCCGACAAGCTGCTCCACTTCCTCGCGCCCGTCGTGCTGCTCGCGTTTTCGATCCTCACGTTCGCCGTCATCCCCTTTGGTCGCAACCTGGTTCCGGTCGAGCTCGACGCCGCCGTCCTCTATTTCTTCGCCGCCGGCGCTGCCACCGAGCTCGCGGTCTTCATGGCCGGCTGGGCGAGCCACAATAAATACTCTCTCCTCGCCGCGATGCGCGCCCTCGCGCAGCTCATCAGCTACGAGCTGCCGCTGCTCCTCGCCTGGGTGCCGGTCGTCCTTGTCGCCGGCTCGCTCTCCACGACCGAGATCGTCGCCGCGCAGGCCGGCTGGAAATACCATCTCATACCGCAGTGGCACGTCTTCACGCCCTGGGGTTTCGCCGGCTTCGTCATCTTCATGATCGCGGCGCTCGCCGAATCCAACCGCTCGCCCTTCGATCTGCCGGAGGCCGAGAGCGAGCTCATCGCCGGCCATCTCACCGAGTACAGCGGTTTCAAGTACGCCCTCTTCTTCATGGCCGAGTATTTCGGCATGATCGCCCTCAGCGGCATGGCCATCACGCTCTTCCTTGGCGGTTGGCAGGCTCCGTCTCCTTACCTCGAATTCATCCCGTCGTACGTCTGGTTCGCCGGGAAACTGATCGTGCTGCTCCTCGGCTTCATCTGGATCCGCGCAACCTTCCCCCGCCTGCGCATGGACCAGCTCACGCGCTTCGCCTGGAAGTTCCTCGTCCCGCTCGCGCTCATCAACCTCGGCAACGCCGCGTTCTGGTCCCTTTCCTTCCACTGGTCCGCCCCGCTCCAGCTCGTCCGCTGGGCCATCAGCATCGTTCTGGTCGTCGGCCCCTTCGTGATCATGGGCCGCAAGCTCAGCGCCGGCGTCGCTCCCCGCGTGTACCGCTACGCCACCTGAAAAACCCGTGACCGCCGCGCTCCTCATCATTGCCGTCATCACGCTCGCGACCGCCTCGGTTGCGATGGCACTGCGCAATCTCATCCACAGCGCCTTTCTCCTGATTGCGAGCTGGTTTGGCATCGCCGCGTTCTACCTCTGGGCCGGCGCGCAGTTCGTGGCCTTCGCCCAGGTGCTCGTCTACGTCGGTGCCGTCTCGATGGTGGTCCTTTTCGCCGTGCTGCTGACGCGCCGCTCGCGCGCCGATCTGACGATCTCGCGCGACTCCCTCGCCCGCGCGGCCTCCGCCCTCATGGTAGGCATCGCCGTGTTCGGGGTGCTTGCCACCGCCATCGTCCACGCTCCGCTCGCTCCCTCGACCGCCGCAGCGCCGACCGTCACCGTCCGCGATATCGGCACTCAGCTCATGAGCACGCACGCCGCTGGTCTGCTCATCGTCGGCATCCTGCTCACCGTCGCGCTGCTCGGCGCCATTGTCCTCGCCTCCACCGACGCCCGCGAAAAACCGGAGGACGCCAAATGAGTCCGCTCCACCTCTGTCTGCTCTTTTCGAGCGCTCTCTTCTGCGTCGGTCTGGCCGGCGCCCTCGCCCGGAGCAACACCATCCTCGTCCTCCTCGGCGTCGAGCTGATGCTCAACGCCGCCAACCTCAACTTCATCGCCTTCTGGCGCTACGGCCCGACGCCCGCGCCCGCCACCGGCGTGATGTTCGTGATCTTCTCCATCGCCGTCGCCGCCGCCGAGGCCGCCGTCGGCCTCGCCCTCATCATCGCGGTGTACCGCCACCAGAAGAACATCCGCCTGCAGGAGGCCAACCGCCTGAAGGGCTGATCAAAATGACGAATAGCGAATACCCAATGCCGACGGTCCGCCCGGAGCCCATGCGCTCCGCGCCCGACCGCGCATTCGTCATCCGTCATTCGTCATTCGGAATTCTCCGCTCCGCATGAGCCTCCCCGTCCAATACCTCTGGCTCATCCCCGCGCTGCCGCTCCTCGCCGCCGCCATCGGTTCGCTCACGCCCCGCGGCGGTCGCACCCTCGCCGCCGGCGCCGCCATCGTCGCCCTCGCGCTGTCCTTCTTCGTCTCCTGTGCCGCGTTGAGCGCCGCCCTCGCCAATCCCGCGGCGCACCTCACGTACAACTTCACCTGGTTCGCTCTCGGCAACGACACCGTCCGCCTCGGCTGGCTCCTCGACCCGCTCACTGCGTTCATGTGCACGATGGTGACCTTCGTCGGCACGCTCATCTTCATCTTCAGCCTCGGCTACATGAAGGAGGATGAGAACTTCACCCGCTTCTTCTGTTTTCTGAGCCTCTTCGCCGCCGCGATGCTCGGCCTGCTCGTCGCCAACAGCCTCCTCCTCCTCTTCATCTGCTGGGAGCTCGTCGGTCTCGCCTCGTATCTCCTCATTGGTTTCTGGTTCCACAAATCGTCCGCCGCCGCCGCCGCCAAAAAGGCCTTCATCACGACGCGCATCGGCGATCTCGGCTTCCTCCTCGGTCTGCTCTGGCTCTACGACTCCGCCGGCTCCCTCCTCCTCTACGACAACGGCAACGGCGTCCTCGAATCCCTCGTCGTCGGCCAGCTCACCACTCACTTCACCCTCGGCGGTCTCACGGTCGCCACCGCCATCGGTCTTCTCCTCTTCTGCGGCGCAGTGGGCAAGTCCGGCCAGTTTCCCCTTCATGTCTGGCTCCCCGACGCGATGGAGGGCCCGACGCCCGTCAGCGCCCTCATCCACGCCGCCACTATGGTCGCCGCCGGCGTGTTCCTGATGGCGCGCGTGTATCCGCTCCTCACGCCCGACGCCCTCCATGTGATCGCGTGCATCGGCGCCATCACCGCCCTTCTCGGCGCCGTCATCGCCGTCGCGCAATACGACCTCAAGCGCATCCTCGCCTTCTCCACCGTCTCCCAGCTCGGCTACATGATGCTCGCGATCGGCGTGGGCGCGCCCACCGCCGCGATCTTCCACCTGCTCACCCACGCCTTCTTCAAGGCCCTGCTCTTCCTCGGTGCCGGCTCCGTCATCCACGCCGCGCACCACGAGCAGGACATCCGCCAGCTCGGCGGCCTTTCCAAGAAGATGAAGCTCACCTTCGCCACCTTCGCCATCGGCACGATGGCGCTCGTCGGTGTCCCGCTGTTCTTCTCTGGCTTCTGGAGCAAGGAGGCCATCCTCCACGCCGCCCACGCCTCGTCGTTCTCGCACTTCCCCTACTATGCCGCGCTGGCCGGCGTCATCCTGACGGCCTTCTACAACACCCGTCTGATCGCCGAGACCTTCTTCGGCCACGGCCGCAGCCACGCCGCCGAGCACGCCCACGAAAACTCCGCGGTCATGACCACCCCGCTGGTGATCCTCGCCTTCTTCGCCCTCACCCTCGGTTTCCTCGGCACGCCCGCCTATCCCTGGCTTCAGGCCCGGCTCAGTGGTGAAACCGCCGTGCACGGCCACTCCCTCCTCGAGGGTGTCAGCCTCATGGTCAAGTCCACCGCGCTCGTCGCGATCGGCGTCGTGGCCGGGTTTCTCCTTTATTGGCGCAAGACCCGCGCCAAGGCCACCGCGGCTGATCCCCTCGCGACCGCAGCGCCCGGTCTTCACACGTTTCTCGGCGCCCGCCTGAAATTCGACGAACTCTACGCCGCCACCTTCGGCGTCCTGAATTCCCTGCTCGCCACCGTCGCCGACTGGTTCGACCGCTACGTCTGGGGCGGTCTCGTCGCCTTCCTCGCCCTCCTCGGTGAATTCTCCGGCACGGTGAACCGTCAGGCGGACGAACAAGGCCTCAACGACGGCTTCGACGCCGTCAGCGAAAAGGCCCGCGGCACCGGCCAGGCTTACTCCCGCGCTCAGAGTGGCGACGCCCATGGTTACCTCCGGGCCCTCGCCATCGGATTCGTCGTCCTCGCCCTCATCGCGATCTTTGGAGGTGTCCCATGAAGACCGAGAGCGTCACCTTGGCGGTCAATTTTCCTTTCCCGCTGCTCACCCTGGTCGTCTTCACCCCGTGGCTCGGTGCCGCGCTCCTCGCGGTCCTTCGCCGGGCCAGCCCGGCGACTTCGCGTGCCGTCACCCTCCTCTTCTCCCTCTCGACCCTCGTCTTTTCCGTCTTCCTCCTCGACAGCTTCAATCCCGCGTCCGTCGCGCCGCAGTTCGTCGAGCGCCACACGTGGATCTCCGCCCTCAACGTCCACTATCACCTCGGTCTCGACGGCCTGAGCCTCCTGCTCGTCCTGCTCACCGGCATCATCACCCCGGTCGCCCTCCTCGCGTCGTGGCGCGTATCCACGAGTCCACGACTGTTCGGTGCGCTCTTCCTACTGATCCAGGGCGCCGCGCTCGGCGTCTTCCTCGCCCTCGATTTCTTCCACTGGTTCCTCTTCTGGGAGCTCAGCCTCTTCCCTGCGTTCTTCCTCATCAAGCTCTGGGGCGGGCCCGGCGCCTCGCGGGCTGCGTATCAGTTTGTCATCTACACCATCGGGGGCAGCGCCTTCATGCTGCTCGGCTTCGCCGCCCTGTTCGCCGTCACCGGCACGCTCGATTTCCACCAGCTCGCCCAGTACGCTTCCGACGGCACGCTCGCCGCGAAACTGCCCGGCGGCACTCTCCATCTCGTCTTTCTCGGCGTCCTCCTCGGACTCGCCGTCAAGGTTCCGCTCTGGCCCTTCCACACCTGGCTGCCCGCGGCCTACTCCGAGGCACCCACCGGCGCCTCGATGTTCCTCACCGGCGTGATGTCGAAGATGGGCGTCTACGGTTTCCTCCGGATTCTCTGGCCGATCTTCCCGACGCCCCTGCACGAGGCGACCCCTTGGCTCCTCGCGCTCGCCCTCGGCGGCGTGGTCTTCGGCGCCTTCGCCGCGATGAAGCAGACCGACCTCAAGCGCCTGGTCGCCTACTCGTCCGTCAACCATCTCAGCTACTGCCTCCTCGCGCTCTTCGCCGTCTCGTACGCCACCGGCCGGGGCGCGCCCGTCGGCACCGCCGCCGCCGCCGCGCTCAGCGGCACGTTGTTGCAGATGTTCAATCATGGTCTTTCCGCCGCCGCGCTCTTCGCCTGCGTCGGCATTTTGGAGGCCCGCTCCGGCGGACGCCGCGGTCTCGCCGATTTCGGCGGCGTGCGCACCGTCGCCCCCGTCTTCGCCGGTCTTTGCGGCATTGCGATGTTCTCGTCGCTTGGCCTCCCCGGCCTTAACGGCTTCGTGGGCGAGTTTCTCATCTTCCGCGGCGTCTTCGGCCTCGATCCTGCCGCCGCCGCCATCGCGACCCTCGGCCTCCTCGCGACCGCGCTCTTCCTGCTGACCTTCTGGCAGCGCGTCTTCCACGGCCCGCGCGCCGGGGCCGCCGCCGGTGCAGGCTTCAAAGACGTCTCCGGCGTCGAACTCGCCACCTTGGTCCCGCTCGTTGCGCTGATGTTCGTGTTCGGCCTCCTGCCGCACCTGCTCACCGGCCTCTTCAACCCGCTCATCACGTCGTGGGCCGACCACCTCACGCTGCCATGAACGCGCTGCCCTGCACGATCTACGTCTCCTTCGCCGGCGCGCTCCTCGCGCTCGCGGCGGGCTCGCGCTCCAACTCCGCCGCTCGCTGGATCGCCCTCCTCACCGCGGTCACGTCCTTCGGGCTCACGCTCTTCGCCGCGGCGAGTTTCGTTCCGGGTCCCGGCCTCCAGACGATCGTCGATGTCCCGTGGATCGGCGAACTCGGCATCCGCTACCACCTCGCGGCCGATGGCATCAGTCTCACGCTGCTCGTCCTCACTGGCCTCGCTGCTACGGCCGGTGTCCTTTTCTCGTGGAACATCGAGCACCGCGTCGGCGAGTTCTTTGCCCTTTACCTCGCCCTGATCGGCGGCGTCTTCGGCGTCTTCCTCAGCGCCGACGCCTTCACGTTCTTCGTCTTCTACGAGATCGCGATCGTCCCGAAATATTTCCTCATCGCCAATTGGGGCTCGCCCGCGACGCGCGAGCACGCCGCGATGAAGCTCGTGCTCTACTCTTTCGCCGGCAGCGCGCTTGTCCTCGCCGGCCTGCTCTGGGCCCAGGCCGTCGCCGTCATCCACGGGGCGCCACCGAGCTTCGCCCTCGGCGACCTCGCCGCCGCCGCCACGCACTTCTCGCACGGCGAACAGCTCGGCATGTTCGCCCTCGTCTTCACCGGCTTCGCGGTCCTCGCCGGCATGTTCCCCTTCCATACGTGGGCACCCACCGGCCACGTCGCCGCCCCCACCGCCGCCTCGATGCTCCTCGCCGGCGTCGTCATGAAGCTCGGCGCCTACGGCTGCCTTCGCGTCGCCATGCCGCTTTTCCCGGCCGGCCTCGCCTTCTGGGCGCCGACCATCGCCACTCTTGCCATCATCGGCATCCTCTACGCCGGCTTCATCGCTCTCGTGCAGGACGATTTCAAGTTCGTCATCGGCTACTCGAGCGTGAGCCACATGGGTTTCGTCCTCCTCGGTCTCGCCGCCACCAACGCCACCGCCGTGGCGGGCGCCGTGCTCCAGATGTTTTCGCATGGTGTCATCGCGGGTCTCCTCTTCGCCGTCGTCGGCCGTATGGTCTACGAGCGCACGCACACGCGGAAGCTCGCCGAGCTCCGCCTGCTCCCCCTCTACCGCCTGCTGCCTTTCGCCGCGCTCACCTTCGTCCTCGCCGGCCTCGCCTCGATGGGCATGCCCGGCTTCAGCGGCTTCCCCGCCGAGCTCACCATTCTCATCGGCACATGGAAAACCTCCCCGCTCTGGGCCGCCTTCGCCGCCGTCGGTGTGCTCGCCGCCGCGGCCTTCACGCTCCGCGCGATCCAGGTTTCCTTCTTCGGCACGACCGGTCGGTCGGCTGCCCCAGTTGACTCTCATGATGGTGCTCATGCGCATGCGTACGAACCCATCACCATCGCCGAGAAGGCCGGCGCATCCCTCCTGATCGCTGCGACCCTGTACATCGGCCTCAAGCCCGACGTGCTCCTCGACTGGATCACGCCCGCCCTGCAATCCCCGCTCATGCAGGCCGCGCTGAAGGGAGGTGCGCTGTGAACTACACCGAACTCTTTCGGGCGATGATCCCCGAGGCCGCCCTCGTGGCCGGCGCCCTGCTCGTCCTCACCGTCGATCTTCTCTTCGGTCGCAAACGCTCCCTCGAAACCCGCCTGCAGATGGCGGTCGTCTCCGGCAGCCTCGCCGTCGTCGGCGCGATGTACGGCGCCTTCACCATCGGGCTGAAGGACCCCGTCTTCGGCGGCGTCCTTGTCCTCGACGACCTCGCGCTCGCGACGCGCCTCGGCGTGCTGATGCTCTCCTGGCTCACGCTGACCCTCTCCGGCGGCACCGCGCGCCTGCGGCACCCCGCCGAGTTTGTCGCCATCGTCCTGCTCGCGACCGCCGGCTTCACGCTCATGGCCGCCGCCCAACAGCTCCTCGTGGCCTTCCTCGCCCTCGAGCTCGCGAGCCTCTCGCTCTACATCCTCGCCGGTTTCGACAAGACCCGCCCCGAATCCGCCGAGGCTGCGCTGAAATACTTCCTCTTCGGCGGCATGTCGGCCGCGTTCCTCCTCTTCGGCTTCAGCCTCATCTACGGCCTGACCGGCTCCATCGAGCTGCAGCAGATCTCCGCCCAACTTGCCCGCCAGGGCATGAGTCCGCTTCTGGGGGTCGCGCTCGTAATGGTGCTCGTCGCCTTCGGCTTCAAGGCCGCCGCCGCCCCCTTCCACCTCTGGGCACCCGATGTCTACGAGGGAGCGCCCGTCTCTTCCGCCGCGCTCATTGCCTCCGCCTCCAAGCTCGCGGGCTTCGCCCTCTTCACGCGCCTCCTCTGGCCGGGCTTCGGCCATGTCGCCGGCAGCGTCGCGACCGCCGTGGGCTCGCCCGGCTGGCTGCCCATCGTCGCGTGCATTTCCGCCGCATCGCTCCTGCTCGGAAATTTCGCGGCCCTTGCCCAGTCCAACGTCCGCCGTCTCCTTGCCTACTCCGCCATCGCCCATGCCGGCGTCATGCTCCTCGCGGTGATCTCTGCCGGCGAGAGCGTCGGACCGCTCTACTATTATCTGCTCACCTACGGTCTCGCGACGATCGGGGCCTTCGGCGTTATCGCCGTCGTCGAGCGCGCCGGCACCTGCCAGAAAATCACCGACCTCGCCGGTCTCTACCGCCGCTCGCCGCTCCTCAGCGCCTGCCTCGCGATTTACATTCTTTCCCTGGCTGGCATTCCTCCCCTCGCCGGTTTCTTCGGTAAATTCACCGTCTTCGCCGCCGCCTTGAAACTCGGCGGTCTCGCCGGCCCCGCCGGCTGGCTCACGATCCTCGCCATCGCCCTCAGTGCCGTGGCCCTCTACTACTACCTCGTGGTGCTGAAACAGGCTCTCGTCGCCTCGCCCTCGCCCAGCGCTTCCGGTCGCATCCCGGTGCCCGCCGATGCCGCCATCGTGCTCATCTTCACGGCCTTGCTGCTGGTCCTTTTGGGGATATTCCCCTCGGTCGTCCTGCGAATCTTCTGACGACTCCGTTCGTCGGGGTGTTTCGGAAAAATCCGTCAAACCCCGCCGCCCCCGGCTTTCCGCTCGTGTCCCGGCGGGTTTCAACCAAGCTCCGGCGTCGTGTATTTTCTCGCAGCTGCCACCACCACGGTCGACAAGCTCAAGGAGATTCCCCCGGACTTCTGGTGGAAGACCCTGTTCGCCGTCGTCGCCCTCGTCGCGCTCGTCATTTTTTTGCGCAAAGTGGCCAAGATGAACAAGGTTGTGCTCGCCGTCGTCGTGATGATCACGTTCACCGTCGTCGGCTTCAACTGGATCTACGAGCGCAACGAGCCCGCCTGGGCCTCCCCGGTGGTCAATTGGCTCGCCGGCTTCTTCCCCAGCAAGGGCGTCCCCGCGACCAAGCCGCCGAACGCCCCCGGCACACCCAAGCGCAACTGAGCCTCCGCACCTGTCCAAGCCGGGTGATTTCCTGCCGTCGGGCGCCTTCGCCTCCCGCCCCTTGGCGTGACGGCCCGCCGCCGCTTCGCTTCCTCGCGCCCCGCCGGATTCTGCCGCTCTCGCCCGGCTTTTATGACCGTCCGTGAAAATCAGGGTGGTTTTCCGGGGGCGACTCGCGTAGAACCGTCTTTCTTTTTTATGGCCAAAACTCACTCCGACATCGGACTCATCGGCCTCGCCGTGATGGGTCAAAACCTCGCCCTCAACATCGCCGACCACGGCTTCCAGATTTCGGTGTACAACCGCACGACGGAAAAGACCGACAAGTTCGTCGCCGAAAATCCCAACACGCCCGGTGGCCTCATCGGTGCGAAGACCCTCCAGGAGTTCGTCGCTTCCCTCGCGAAGCCGCGCAAGGTGATCATCCTCGTCCAAGCCGGCAAGGCCACCGACGCCGTGATCGACAGCCTCGTCCCGCTTCTCGAGGCCAACGACATCATCATCGACGGCGGCAACGCCCTCTGGACCGACACCATCCGCCGCGAAAAAGCCCTCAAGGAAAAGGGCCTCCGCTTCATCGGCTCCGGCGTGTCCGGCGGTGAGGAAGGCGCGCGCTTCGGTCCGGCCCTCATGCCCGGCGGCGATCGCGCCGCCTACAAGGAACTCGAGCCGATCTGGAACGCCGTCGCCGCCAAGGTCGACGCCAAGACCGGCGTACCCCTCACCGGTGCCGCCCCCGGCAAGCCCATCGTCGGCGGCGTTCCGTGCGCCACCTACATCGGCGAAAATGGCGCGGGCCACTACGTCAAGATGGTCCACAACGGCATCGAGTATGGCGATATGCAGATGATCTGTGAGGCCTACGCGCTGATGCAGGGCCTCCTCAAGATGAAGGCCCCCGAGATGGGCGCCGTCTTCACCGAGTGGAACCAGGGCATGCTCGGCTCCTTCCTCATCGAGATCACCGCTGACATCCTCAAGCAGAAGGACCCGATGACGAAGAAGCCCTTCGTCGACATCGTCCTCGACACCGCCGGCCAGAAAGGCACCGGCAAGTGGACCTCCGTCAACGCCCTCGACATGGGCGTCCCGGCCCCGACGATCGCCGAGTCCGTCTTCGCCCGCTGCATCAGCGCCGTGAAGGAGGAGCGCGTCGCCGCCTCCAAGATCCTCAAGGGCCCCTCGAAGAAGTACAAGGGCTCCAAGAAGGCCCTCATCGCCGCCATTCACGACGCCCTCTACTGCTCCAAGATCTGCTCCTACGCCCAGGGCTTCCAGCTCATGCGCGAGGCGCAGAAGGAGTACAAGTGGACGCTCAACTTCGGCGAGATCGCCCAGATCTGGCGCGGCGGCTGTATCATCCGCGCGGTCTTCCTCCAGAAGATCACCGAAGCCTACACCCGCGACCCGAAGCTCGCCAACCTCCTCCTCGATCCGTACTTCAACAAGACGGTCAAGAAGGCGCAGGAAAACTGGCGCAAAGTCGTTGCCCTCGCCGCCGAGTGCGGCGTCCCCGCGCCGACCTTCAGCTCCGCGCTTGCCTACTACGACAGCTACCGTTCCGCGCGCCTTCCGGCCAACCTGCTTCAGGGCCAGCGTGACTTCTTCGGCGCGCACACCTACGAGCGCACAGACAAGCCCCGCGGCAAGTTCTTCCACATCGACTGGCCTGAGAAGGGCCGCCCGCAGCTCGAGATGTAATCCGAGCGCCGGCTGCCCGTCGCGCGCCCCCGCCCGACGAACCAGTCCGCCCATCGCGCCCCACCGGCCCCGCCGGTCGGGCGCTTTTTTTGGCCCCATGCCGTTCATCCCGAGGAGCGCGGCGACGTCCTGTTCTCCGAAGCCTTGGCGAAGGAGGCGGCGATCCCTCCGGAACGTTGCCACGGGTTTGATCAGCCTTGATCCACCTTGATCAGCCTTGAAATCCCTTGAAATGCCTTGATTTCCCTTGATGCGAGCCCCGCCGTTCAGGGCGAGGAGCGCAGCGGACGTCCCGTCCGCCGAAAGCTTGGTGAAGTCCGACGGGCTTTGCGCTACCTTGACCCGCCTTGATCCATCTTGATTTGCTTGGATTTGGTTGGATTCACCCTGAGATCGGCTTCGCCAGCCTCCTGGCGCAGACCCTCCCGGTCGCTTGATTTGTGGCGCGGGCAATTCGCCCGCTCCGGCTGTTTTCCGGACCATCCTGGCTGCCTCGATGAATCTTGATCGGCCTTGATCCACCTTGATTTGGTCGGATCTGGTTGGATTTGCCCGGATTTGAGCCTGACCTCCGGGGCGTTTCGCGAAGGAGGGGTCGGATTCAACCGCATGCCGCGAGATTCCGCGTTTGATCCGGTCGGGCCGGCCGCAAAATGCCGCACCGCTTCGTCGCGCTGCGGCGCACCCTTCATGGCGAAACGCAGCCGCGTCTCGCGGCGGACCGCAGCCGGGTCGATCCGTGTTCATCGGTGGTTTCGGGTTGAAGGCGATACCGAGTGTCACCGGGTTTTAATTAAAAAGCAACTAATATGTTTTTAAAAAGAACATGTGATTGCCACCGCTGGAAGGAAGCGGTGCATTGCCTTCGCCAGAGGGAGGGGACCGGCCAACCCCCAAAGCCTTCTCCCGAAAAACTCCCGGGCGTAGCCTGATGGCGGGTCGTTTAGCTCGCAGGCGGAAACGACAGTTCGACGTAGCTGCCGGCCACGAGTCCGCTGACCGCTTCCTCGACGTATGGGGTGTGCTGCCGGATCAGCCGCCAGTCCGTCGTGAGCAGCACCAGGATGGCGAGTTTTCGCTCCGCCAGGTTCTGTTGGTAGCGCAGATTCTGGTCAGTCGTAACGATGGCCTCGAAACCGGCCGCTTCCGCTGCGGCGAGCAGGTCGCCGTTTTGCAGGGTTCCCCAGCCCTGCTCAAACGCGGTGACGACCTGATGTCCGACGAGCGAGCGCCTCAGCGGGACGGGCGTGCCTTGGTCGAATAGGATGCGCACGGCACCGGTTCACGCCTCCGCGAGACTACGCTGGGCGTGCTCCAAAACCAGCTCAACCTGCGCACGGGTGACGCCGGGAAACCACTCCAGAAATTCATCGACCGTGGCGCCTCCCTCGAGGTTTTCGAACAGCGCACCGACCGGGATGCGCGTGCCGACAAACAGCCACACCCCGCTGACCTTGCCGGGGATCCTTTCCACGGCCGAACACTGCGACCAATCGAGCATGATATGAGGATAGCGTGCAGGAACTTTAAGGCAAGCTATGGGTATTGGATGCCGGGATGCGGCATGCCACCCGCGCTCGCGACGAACCTCATCCTCAGCCCCTATGTTTGGCAAAATATACTTTGTCATACATCTACCCGCCGTGGTCACCAACACCCGCAATTTCCTCCGCGACTTCTCCGCCCTCAAGGCCCGGGCGCGCAAGGGGGAGACCGTGCGCGTGCAGGACAAGGAGGGCGTGTTTCTCTTCACCGCCGCCACCCCGCGCAAATCGCCGCTTGGCGCGGCCCGCGGCAAGATCGCGTTTCACGCCGACCTCACTCAGCCCTCCCTGTAATGGCCCGGCTGAAATACCTGCTCGATACCCACGCCTTTCTTTGGGCCGCCACCGACGAGGAGCGCCTGAGCAGCAAGGCGGCGCGGGCGATCTCCACGACACCATACGAGCAACTGGCGATCTCCGATGTCACCCCGCACGAGGTCGGACTGTTGCTCCACGCGGGACGCATCTCTTTTCGCGGGGCGCCGGCCACTATCTTCGGGCATCTGCTCGACTACGTGACTGTGCTCCCGATTACGCTCGATATTGCGATTGCCGCTCCCGCCCTGTCCCTGCCGCGCGGCGACCAGTTTGACCGGATGATTACCGCGACGGCCAAGGTGCATCGGCTGACGCTCGTCACCTAGGACGCCAACCTCACCGACTCGTCGGTCGTCGCGACGCTTTGGTAGTTCGTTGAACGCCCGGCTTCCGGGCCCTACCCCACCCGCAGCGCCGTCTGCAGCGCGGCGGCGATCTTCGCCGAGCCGGGGCGGATGCCGGCGAGGCGCGGGTTCCAGGCGAGCATCGCTTCGCGCGCCAGCGAATTCAGCGCCTCGTCGGCGAGCGGGCGCACCGACCCGGCGGGCAGGTCGGACAGGGCCAGCGTCGGGATGACGGCCCAGAACTTTCCGGTCTTCACCGCGGCGAGCGTCTGCGGAAACGACTGGCACGCGAGCGCGGGCGTGAGCGTCACGTCGTTGGCCTTGGCGAGTTCGCGCAGGCCGGTGGTGAACTGCCCGTCCGTCGTCTGCGTCGCGAGCGGCAGCTCGCGCAGAGCGTGGAGGAGAGTGAGCTTCCCTTTCTTCGGTGCCAACCGCTCGGGTATGACGGCCACATAAGTGATCGCGCCAAGTGACACGGCCTTGAGCCCGGCGGAGACGGCGTTTTTGCGCACGATCCCGAAATCGAGGCGGCAGTCGCTGAGCTGCTGCACGATTTCATTCGTGCGCAGGTTCGTCGTGGCGAAGCGCGTGCCCTTGAACATCGACAGCAAATTCCCCAGCCGCGGGATCACGAGCCACTGGATCAGGCTGTCGCCGGCGCCGATGGTGAAGGCCACGCTCTCGTCGCGGCACTCCGCCCGGAAATCCTCCAGCGAGCGGAGCTGCTCCCGCGCGAGCTCGGCGAGCCGCTCCCCCTGCGCGGTGAGCTTCAGGATCTTTCCCTTTCGCTGCGCCACCTCGCAGCCGAAAAACTCCGACAGCTCGCGCAATTGTCGGCTGTACTGGCTCTGCCGCACGGGATCGCCGGGCGCGGCGGCGGCGATGCTCCCGGCGTCGCGCACCTCGATGAGCACCTTGAGTCGGTCGAGCGAAAGCCCGCGTTCGGAGAAGAGCGTTTCAAACATGACTATAAAGTCAGGCTTACTGAGGAACGCGGCATGGCAAGTTTTTCTCCATTCGGGTAATCTCTGCCTGTCGCCTAAAAACGACCTTCCGAATCTTCCCTCTCCCGCTCCTCTAAAAAACTTTCGACCCCCCCCTTGATTTTCTCCCCGGTCCGTCCGTTGTAACCCTTTAGCCAGTCAAACGTCTCTCCCTTCTCTCTCACCTTCCCATGAAACCCACACAATCCATACAACTCTCCGCCCTCCGGCTATCCGGGTGGCAATCGTTGTGTGTGGCGATTCATGCCCAGACGACGACCGCAGACGAGCGTAGTGAACGAGGTCTCAATCGACCCGGTTCCTTTTACGCGACCCTGCCTGGAAGTGGTGTAACCTGACGCGCGATCCTTCGCCGCCTCACGCCGCCCACTTCCTCTTCCGGAAGTGGGTTTTTTGTGCCCCGAGCGGGCTCCCTGCTTTCGGAAATCCCGGGCTAAGACCCGTTTTTCCATATCCCTTACGTGGCTTCATCGCTGAGCCCAGCCAATCAGCCCAACGTCCGCGCGCAAATCCTGCGGCCGTCCAATCCGTCCCACCCTGTGTGGGGCGAGAGGGACGACGGTGTGAGTTCTTTTTTGCGAGGGACGGGCCGCGACGCGGTTCGTCCCATTGTTATAGATACACGCGGTGCGCCCTCGGGCGTTAAACGGTGAAGCCGGCCGCGTTTCCATTTTTTGTGAGTGTTTAGGCAGCGCCGCCCGCGGGCAGTTTTTCTCCCGCCGGCCGCGCTCAGCGCACTCCATTCTCGCCTCGTCGTCTAGCGACTCAGGACACCGGACTTTCATTCCGGTCAACGCCGGTGGAAATCCGGCCGGGGCGACCAATTTCCTTAAGGAAGCGCCGGTTCTCGATCCGAGACCGGGGAACGCTTTGCCCTATCGGATCCGTATGAAGCCAGCCGGCGGCCCAAGCCCGGCAAGGGCCAGTTTCTCTTTCGCCATCACGGGCGAAAGAGGTCCCCGCGACGCCGAGGTGTCGCCGGGAAAGTCCGGGCCCGTGGCGCTCGTCTTCTCTCACGAGCGCCGCGGGCCGGCCGTAGGGCGGACTTCAGTCCGCCCACCATTTGTTTTGCGCGCGTGGCGTAGGAGCAACGCGGCGGTCTGCCAGTCCGCAGTCGGGAGTGCGATTCTCCCCGCGCGCACCATTTTTCACGAAGCCGTGGTGTCAACAGTAGCACAGCGGACTTTTAATCCGCCCGGTGTGGGTGCGAATCCCACCGGCTTCACCAATCTTCGCTCCAAATTTCCGCGCGTTGGGAGAGCAATTATCCGACGGTCCGCAAAACCGTTTCAGGCCGGTGTGACTCCGGCACGCGCGTCCATCCTTCGCTCTGCGAACTCGGATGGCCCGGCCATCTCTTCGGGCGCGATCAAAGTTTCGCCTACACGCTGTGGGGCCGCAGCGAAGGATGTTCTGCGAAGCCTTGGTGAAGCAGAACCAGTTTTCGGGGATGTGGCCGACCAGGAAGGCACCTGCCTTGCAAGCAGCCTCATGTGGGTGCGACTCCCACCATCTCCACCAATTTCGGGAACCGTTCCAGGCAGCCGATTGTAACCCGGCCGTCGTTAACTCGTCTGGTACCGACGCGTGGTGTGATTCCACCGGTTCCCACCAGCTTAACCCGCGGTCAATGAGCACGGACGTCGGAGAAGTCTTCCGACGCCGAGTGACCTGAGCCGCGGTTTTCTTTTTTTCCCTTCGGCGCGGTGTGTGATCTGCCACCGCCGAGCGGTGCCTTTTTTTACGGACGTGGCCGACAAGCAAGGCAGCCGTCTCCAAAACGGCCGCATGCAGGAGCGTTACCTGCCGTCCGTGCCAATTTTTCAGAACGGGAATGTAGTGTAGTCAGTCTGCACGACTCGCTGAAGCCGAGAGGGTGTTGGTGCGATTCCAACCGTTCCCACCATTTTTTTCACAGCAGGAAGCGGAGAGTCCGCCGCCGGTTTCATACGCCGGCTGTTTTCCGTGCGACTCGGAATCCTGCTCCCAGTTTTTTCGGAGTGTAGCCTAGATAGTCAGGCACTCGGCTTGGGACCGAGATGACGCGGGCGCAAATCCCGCTGCTCCGACCAATTTCTGTTTATCAGGTGCGTGGCTCAGTCAGCGGAGCACCGGCCCGTGACGCCGGGGAAGCGGGTGCAACTCCCGCCCACCTGACCAATGTGACCGAGGACCAACTAGCAGAGTCGCCTGCCTGTCGAGCAGGAGATAGCGGGGGCAGCACCCGTCGGTCGCGCCATTTTTCGAGGTGTCGCCTAGCAGCCAGGGCAGCTGGCCTACACCCAGCCGATCGGGGGTGCGAGTCCCTCCACCTCGACCAATTTCATTCCCCGGTAGTTCAACCAGGAGAACGCCGCACTGTTAATGCGGATGTGCAGGGGCGGAGCCTGCCTGGGGAGCCAGTTTTTCTTCGTCGGCGAGACAGCCAGTGACGTCACCTGCCCGACATGCAGGCATTGCCCGGAGCGACACCGGGGCCGACGACCATTTTTCATTTTGCGGGCGCCCACAGTTCGGGAACGCGCACGCTCAACGGCCGAAGCTCCTTGGAGCAAGGCCCCTAAGACAGAAAGGACAACGTCATGCACGCTGCCCTCGCGGTTGCCTGGTGCGCGGTTGTCGCCCTCGTGCTCATTGCACGCGGCGACTATCGCGATCGCCCGACCATCCGCTAACCTAGCAAACCACACCGGCCCGGAGCTGCCCAGTGCACTCCGGGCCGGTTCAATTTCAGACTTCATTGCGGTGTCGTCTAACCAGCAGGACAGCGGACTTTGACTCCGCGAATGGAGGTGCGACTCCTCCTGCCGCAGCCACTTTTTGGGTCGCAAGCTTTAACAGTGAAGCCGCCGTCTCTTAAACGGCAGAACTCGGAGCATTACCGAGGCGTCCCACCACTTTGGCTCGATGGCGCAGCAGTCAGCGCAGCTCCCTCATAAGGAGAAGGTCGCGGGTGCGAGTCCCGCTCGAGCCCCTCCACTTTTGCCGTCGAAGCGTAAACCGAGACGCAGCCCGCTGGTATCGGGCAGATGGGGATGCAAACGCCCCCGATAGCTCCACGGATTTTCCTCTGCCGGCGTAGCCCAACAGGAGAGGCACAACGTCGAGAACGTTGACAGTGCAGGTGCAACCCCTGCCGCCGGCACCAATTTCTTTTTCCGACGGGTGGTGGAATGCATACACGCGAGTCTCAGAAACTCGTGGGCGAGAGCCCATGCAGGTGCGAATCCTGTCCCGTCGACCAGCTTTCGCGCGGAGTGTGCTTATTCGGAACAGGACACGATGCCGGCTTAAACCCGGTGCATTTCGGGGTGCAAGTCCCCGCTCCGCGACCACGCCGTTGTGGGTGCAAGGCGAACAGGACAGCCGCTCCGCTCAAACCGGAGAACCTTTGCGCGTGCAAGTCGCGCCAACGGCACCCATTTCCAAAATCAAATTTCCAGGCAGTGAGATCAGGGTTACTTCGCTTATCCGCGCGTGGTTGTCGGTTCGAGTCCGATCCTCTCCAGTTTTCACGGGGAGGTAGCTCAAGGGTAGAGCACGTTCAAATACCCCTGTTCGATTTTCTCCTGGAATTTATTTTTTCTGGGCAGTGAAGGTGAAGCTACTTCGCTCCAAACGATCCCGTGCCGGGCCTGCAAGCCACGGCTGCGAAAACGAGCGCCCGTTGTCGGTGAAAACCGCGGCGGGAAGGGCTCCAGGGAATCTTCGCCTGGTTTCTCCCAGAAAATCCCTTTCGAGGGCAGTGAGAGCACGGTTACTTCGGATACCATCCTCAACAGATGCGTGGTTCAAACCCACAAACCCGCGTTCGGTTTTCTCCCTCGTCTCAATTTTGCGGGCAGTGAGTCTGCAGTTACTTCGAACCGGTCACGTCCTGTGGTCAGGACGCCCGGCAGGCCGCAAGGCCGTCTCTGCGCACGTGGTTCTCCCGCTTATACCACCGTCTCCCGGCGTTCCGGGCTATCCCTCCGCGGGCCGATCAGCCCGCGGTCTCAGTCAAGAAATGGAGGCCACCATGGCCAAATTCAGCATCCTCAATGTCCTGTCGCGCGGCTCGCCTGCGCCCAACACCGTCAATTTCGCCGGCGGTCTCGCCTTCACGTCGACCGCCAAGCTCGAGCTCGTCTCGGTGCTCCTCACCACGTTTCTCGAGGACGAATTCTACCGCACCGAGCAGCAGACCACGGCCAAGATCCGGGAGCTCATCGTCAAGGTCGGCGATCCGCGCTTCGTGGCCAAGGCGGCGCTGTATGCCCGTCACACCTACGGTATGCGCTCGGTGAGCCACCTCGTCGCCGGCGAGCTCGCCAAGTCCGTCAAGAGCGCGCGCTGGACCAAGGCGTTCTACGCGCAGGTCGTCCGCCGCCCGGACGACGTGCTGGAGACGCTCGGCTACTACCTCGCCGTCTACGGCCGCCCCGTCCCGAACTCCCTGAAGAAGGGTCTCGGTGCGGCACTCGCCCGCTTCGACGAGCACCAGCTCGCCAAGTACCGCCGCGAGCACGGCGTGTTCAAGCTGGTCGACGCGGTCAACCTCGTCCGCCCGCCTTCCACGCCCGCGCTCTCGAAGCTGGTCCGGGGTGAACTCGCTCCCGCGCAGACGTGGGAGACGAAGCTCACCCAGGCCGGCGCCGCCGAGACGACCGCGCAGGCCGCCACCGCCAAGGCGCAGGCCTGGGGCGAGCTCGTGCGTGACCGCAAGCTCGGCTATCTCGCCCTGCTCCGCAACGTGCGCAACATCCTGACGCACGCGCCGGAGTGGAGCGGCGAACTGTGCCGCCAGCTCGCCGACGAGTCCGCGGTCCGCCGCGCGCTCGTGTTCCCGTTTCAGTTTCTGTCCGCCGTCGAGGTGCTGAAGCAGGGCAACCTGTCCGGCGCCGCCGACGTGATGGCTGCGCTGAACACGGCGATCGACCACTCGCTCGCCAACGTGCCGGACTTCGGCGGCAAGACCCTCGTCGCGCTCGACTCGTCGGGCTCGATGGCCGGCCGCCCGCAGACGATCGGCTCGCTGTTCGCCGCCACGCTCGTCAAGGCGAGCGGCGCCGACCTGATGCTCTTCAGCGACGACGCCCGCTACGTCTCGCTGAACCGCCGCGACACCACGCTCACGGCCGCGCAGGGCATCCCGTTCATCTCGGGCGGCACGAATTTCAATGCGATCTTCCAGCGCGCGAACCGCGCCTACGACCGCATCGTGATTCTGTCCGACATGCAGGGCTGGATCGGCGGCGGCGCGCCGGTCGAAGCCTTCCGCGACTACAAGATGCGCCACGCGGTGACGCCGCGCATCTACAGCTTCGACCTGAAGGGCTGCGGCACGCTGCAGTTCCCGCAGGAACGCGTGTACTGCCTCGCCGGTTGGAACGACCGCGTGTTCGAGATGATGCAGAAGCTCGACCGCGACCCCGAGGCCCTGATCCGCGACGTCGAGGCCGTGGCGCTGGCGGACTGAGCGCGGCAGAGCTGGTTCTCTGAAACAAAAACCATCCGGAGCCGGACGAGGTCTGGCTCCGTTCCCTTTCCCCTTCATCGTCCAAGAGACAGGACGCGAGCCCGCGAAGCTCGAGATCGAGGTGCAAGTCCTCGTGAAGGGACCATTTTCTTCCTCGCGTGGTGAAATTATTATCATGCTGCGCTTCGAACGCTGTGTTGTGGGTGGGATTCCCGCCGCGAGGTCCATTTCCTCCGCGTGGCCGACGGAGCGCGGTAGCGCGGAGAGGGCGTAGCCCTGAGCGAAGCGAGGGGTGAGACGTGCGGGTGCCCGCGAAGCGGGCGGCACGGCGAACAACAGCTCAGGCCTCCGCCTTCTAAGCGGACCGACGCAGGTGCAAGTCCTGCCGCGGGGACCACGGAGGGCAAATCCGCCGAGGCGCGGACACTGTTTCGAAAACAGCCGGACCGGCCTGACCGGTTGGGGTGCAAGACCTCTGCTCTCCGCCATTTTCTTTCCTCGCGTAGCTCAAAAGCAGAGCAATCGGCTGATAACCGATCGACCGCGGAGCGTTACCGTGCGCGAGGACCATTTTTTGGGAGGGCTAATTCCGGAAGCCGGGAGCCGCGGTGCTAACGCGTGCGGCGATTTTCCGTCGCTGAGGGGCGGGACCTCAGCCCTCCGCCATTGCCGGGTCGTCTAATAGCAGGACAGCGGTCTCTGAAGCCGCGAATGCATGTGCAAGTCATGCCCCGGCAGCCACTTTTCATTCTCTGCAAGCATTGGCAGCGATGCAGCGGTTTCGTAAACCGCAGAGGCCGGCGCAAGCCCGGCGCGGAGATCCATTTTCCTGTCTCGTCGAGTATCGGCGAAGCGCGGGTCGCAAAAAAGAACTCACACCGACGTGGGGCTGGGCTGTGCCGGCGATGGGCCGTTTCCGTTTTCCGTCCGCTTTCATTCTTCAAATTTCAACTCACCTCCTCCCATGAACACCGACGTGTCCATCCTGGATAAGCCCATCGTCCTCTCGCTCAACCGCGCGTGGCAGGTCATCGGTCATCGCACCGTCAAGCAGGCGCTCATCGCGCTCAATGGCGGTTCTGCCGGCCTGTCCCCCGCGCTCGGCGTGGATGTCGCGTATCCAAAACTCGACGACGGCTCCTGGAACTTCGACCGGCCGCTCTACCTCAGTCCCCTCCCGTGGGATGAGTGGGTGCAGCTCCCGGTGCGCGATTTCGATTTCGCGATCTCGACGCCAAAGTTCCGGGTGCGCGTGCCGACGGTCATCGTCTCGACCCAGTTCGACCGCATGCCCATCCGCATCCCGCGCGTCTCCCGCGCGGCGGTCTTCGCGCGCGACCAGGGCGTCTGCCAGTACACCGGCGAATTCGTCGGCAAGCACGGCGGCAACCTGGACCACGTCGTCCCTCGCGACCGCGGCGGCCGCGACTCGTTCGAGAACCTCGTCTGGTCGAAGAAGGAGATCAACTCCCTCAAGGCCAACCGGCTCCCGCACGAGGCCGGCCTGCGCCTCATGCGCAAGCCCAAGGCCCCCGCCCCGCTCCCGGTCTCCGCGACCGTGCGCGAAGCGAAGCACCCGGACTGGCGGCACTTCCTGCCCGCCTGATCCGTTCTCCGCGTCGCTCTTCTCCTAATCATGAAACCTTCCGTTCGTTCCGATGACTCTTACCGATCAACCGTCTTCGCCCGCCACGCTGGCGGAGACTCTCTCCGTGGTGGAGGTGGCGCTGGCCTCGGTGGCCCGCCATCTCCCCCTCCACGTCTCCCGTGAGGACCTCGCCAGCGCCGGCAAACTGGCGCTGGTCGAAGCGCTCCTGCGCTTCGAAGGCCCGCCCGAGCAGGCGCGCGCGTATTGCTACGTGCGCGTCCGCGGGGCGGTGCTCGACGAGCTGCGCCGCCTCGATCCGCTGTCCCGCCACTCCCGCACCCAGGTCACTTTGGTGCGGCGTGCGACCGCGGCCCTCGAGCGCCAGCTCGGCCGCGCACCGACCGCGAGCGAAACTTCCGCGCTGACGGGCTTCGACCCCGACGAACTCGCCCAGCTCGAGCGCCTCGCGACCGCGGCCAACGTGACGTCCTCCGACGCCACCGATGCCGACGGGGAGAATCTCCACGCCCTCATCGATGCGGACGCCGCCTGCCCGGCGTGCTCCGCCGAGTCGGGGGACACGCACGATGCCGTGCGCGCGGCGCTCGCCCGCCTCGCGCCGAACCACGCGCACGTCCTCCGCCGCTACTATCTCGACGACGCCACGCTCGACGACATCGCCGTCGAGCTGGGCATCTCGAAGGAGCGCGTGCGCCAAATCCGCGAGAGCGCGGAGAAGAAGCTCCGCGAGGACTTCATCGTCCTCGCCCTCTGGCAATCGATCCTGCACCGCCGCTGATCTCACTGCGACTCCGCGCCGCCTCATCGTCGGCGCCAAACTCACCCGCCACCATGTCCCACCACTTCCCCGTCATCCACCGTCCCACGCTTCGACTCCGCCTCGTGCGGCTGCCGAGCAAGCTTCGTCCCTTGCATGAGACGACCTTTCCCGTGCGTCCGCGCGGCGAGGTCGTCTCCGCCCCGCTCCTCCGCGGCACGCGTGGGCGAAAAACTGGAATCACTTCCGTGTAGTCCCATGCGTTTCCTGGATAAACACTTCGCCCGTGAAAAACAGCTGCGTCGTCTCGAACGGGAGGCGCAGCGTCTCTGGCAGGCCCAGGGTGCCGCGCCGATCATTCCACTGGAGCGTCCGTATCAGCGCGGATGGGTGAAAACCTACGTGCTCGAGGACCGCATTGAACGGCGTCCCGACGCGGAACTCTTTCGTGCGCTCCTGCGTGAAGTGAACAAGCGCGTGTACTCGCGTGAGCGTTCCTTTGTTAACCGCGGCGGCCATCCCATTGTGCTTCGTCCGCAGGTGATCCATGTGCGCGAATGGCAAAAGCTTGCCTGGCCGGCGAGCCACCAGCGGTTCTTCGCCTTTGGCACCTGGCGGGTGGAGGATGTGAAGTTCTGGCTTCCCCCTCATCGCGCGTGGACGTGCGGCTACAAGCTCATTTCCATGTGGTGGCTGCGAGAGGATATCCAACCTCACCTCATCACCCACCAGCGTGTCGATCTGCCGGACGTTAAATCCCGTCTGGCCGAAATCGAACAGCACATGCGGCTCACCCAGGGCTGGCGTCGTCTTGACCGGCTGCACGGTCGACGGCAGTGGCGCTGGGATTTCACCGCTCCGCTGGAAGTTCTTCGTTCCACGGATTCGTTTTCGGATCAATCCAACGGTTTTTCACCTGACTAAGCAGTCATATACCACATGGCCTCCGCGCTACCCGCCGGGGCCGCACTCTGCTACTCTCCTCTTACTCTTACTATGAACATGGAAATCAAAGCCCGCGACCTGATCGCGGCCGGCTGGCATGAAGGCCGCCGCCTGGGCCCGGCCCTGCGCCGCGCCCGCGATCTCGAGTCCTCGGGCCTCGCCCGCGCCGAGGTCCTGGCCGCGCTCGAAGCCGAATTCCCGAAGCAGCTCGCCGTGATCCTGCCGCGCTACGAGCCGGCCCCGCTCGCCGAGGCCATCGAGGCCGAGACGCCGGAGGAGGCCGCCAATGTCGCCGCCGCGCGCACCCGCATGCGCGAGCTGCTGCACGTGCCGGTCGTGAAGCGCGGCGTGATCATGCCCGACGCCTGCCCGTCGGGCGGCGGCCGTGCCACGATCCCGGTCGGCGGCGCCATCGAGGTGGAAAACGCCATCATCCCCGGCGCGCACTCGGCCGACATCTGCTGCTCGATGTACGCCACCTTCTTTCCCGCCAACCACCCGGTCGGCGAGATGATGGATCAGCTGCAGAAGATCACGCACTTCGGCCCCGGTGGCCGCCCGCGCGGCTACCAGATCACCTCGGCCGTGCTCGACGAGCCGGTCTGGGAGAATCCCTTCCTCTCCGGCCTCCGCAGCCGGGCCCAGGATTTCCTCGGCACCCAGGGCGATGGCAACCACTTCGCCTACGTCGGCCGCATCCAGTTTACGGAGGCGCAGCGCGCCGCCATCGAGGCGGCCGGCTACAGCGAGCTGTCCGAGTGGATCGTGCGCCGCGACGGCGTGTTCAACGTCCTCGTGACCCACCACGGCTCGCGTGGCCTCGGCGCGGATCTCTACAAGCGTGGCCAGAAGGCCGCCCGCCTGTGGTGCGACGAAAACGCCAAGGACATCCCGGACTCCGCTGTTTGGCTCCCGGGCGACTCGCCCGAGGGCCGCGACTACTGGGAAGCGCTGCAGTACATCAGCCGCTGGACCCGCGAAAACCACGCGGTGCTCCACGACGCCCTGCTGCGCCGCCTCGGCCAGCGCGCCCTCGTGCAGATCGGGAACGAGCACAACTTTGTGTGGAAGCGCGGCGATTCGTTCTTCCATGGCAAGGGCGCGACGCCCGCCTGGCAGGACGCGTCGGGCCGCCCGCTGCTGGGCCTGATCCCGCTCAACATGGCGCGCGAAATCCTGCTCGTGCTCGGTGCCAACAACACGGACTACCTGTCCTTCTGTCCGCACGGCGCCGGCCGCAACCTCTCGCGCACCGCCATGCTCGCGCCCTACAAGGACGCGGATGGCGAGCTCGATCCCGCCCGGGTGCAGCAGGCGCTCGCCACCACGACCGCCGGTCTCGACATCCGCTGGTTTGGCGGCGCGCCCGACCTGTCGGAGTCGCCGCTCGCGTACAAGGATGCCACCAAGGTGAAGGCGCAGATCGCGCGCTTCGGTCTCGCGAACGTCGTCGGCGAAATCCAGCCGCAGGGTTGCATCATGGCCGGCGAAGCCGAGGAGCCGCACTGGATGCGCGTGCGTCGCGAGAAGCGCGCGCACCACAAGGCCGCGCGGCGCGAGGGCGACGCCGAGGTCTCGGTGTAGTTGTTTCGTGACGGATCGCCGCTCCCGGAATGAATCCGGTGCATGCGAGTCCTGCGGCTGAGCGCGCTGGCGAGGGGCGTTCCCCCGACCGTCGTTGGTCTCACCTCCACCCAACCTGATCATTCGGGTTGGGTGTTTTTGTGGCGGAGGTGCCTCGGGCGTCATCGCGTTGTAACAGAATTCCTATGACGCTGCGCGAGCCGGCCGTGTAACTTGGGGGAAGCGCACCGCGTCTTTGCGGTTGGTCCGCCAAACCATCTACCGTTATGTCGCGTCGTCGTCGTCACCGTACCAGTGTCTCCGTGTTTGACCGCGAGCATCGGTCTCTGATCAAGGGCGTTGCCGTGGCCGCTGGGTGTGCGGTTTTTGCCGTGCTCGGCCTTGTCCTGGTGATGAAGGGCTTCTTCCGCTGAGCCCGGGTTCGCGCCCGCGGGTGCGGCTGGAGGTGGCCGGATGCTTTGCGCGGGCACTTGATTCCTGGCCGGGTTCGCCGACTGTCCGACCATGTCGCGTAGCAGTTCCCGCCGGGATGACCTGGACCGCCTGCCCAAGGCCAAGCTCAACCGTGAGTCGCTGGCCGAGACCTTGCGTTTGTTTCGTTACATCGCACCTTACCGGCGGAGGTTCTTTTTCGGGCTGGTCTGTCTCGCCGCCGGCAGCGCGATGGGGCTCTGTTTTCCGCTGCTGGCGGGCGGACTGATCGATGCGGCACTGCACCCGGGCGGAGCGGCGCTGCCGGTGTTTGGCGCGCTGACGCTCAACCAGGTCGCGCAGGTCCTGATCGTGACGATCACGATCCAGGCCTTGGCGGGTTTTGGCAGCGCGCTGTCGTTCAGCAGCGTCGGCCAGTCCGGCCTCGCCGATCTGCGGGCGGAAACCTACGGCCGCATCATCGCGCTCCCGATGACCTTCTTTGCGCAACGCCGCGTCGGCGAGCTGGCGAGTCGCATTTCCACCGATGTCGCGCAGATCGAAGGCGCGCTGATCGACGCCGTGCCGCAGTTGTGCCGCCAAACGGTGATGCTCGTGGGCGGCATCACCCTGCTCTCGTTCACCTCGGGCAAGCTTACCCTCGTCATGCTCGCCACGCTGCCGCTGCTGATCGCCGCAGCGGTGACCTTCGGCCGCCGCCTGCGCGCGCTTTCCCGCGAGACGCAGGACCGGCTCGCGGAGACCGGCACCATCGTCGAGGAAACGCTGCAGGGCATCGCGAGCGTGAAGGCCTTTGCCAACGAGGCCTTCGAGCTTGCGCGCTACCAGACGGCCAACGCCGCGGTGCTCACCGCCGCCTATCGCACCGCCCGGTGGCGCGGGGGATTTGTCGCCTTCATGCTGTCGGCGTTATTCGGAGGAATCGTGATTGTGCTGTGGTTCGGCGCGCGGCTGTTGCAGTCCGGCCAGATCACGGCGGGCGAGCTCACCCGCTTTGTGCTCTACACGACGTTTGTCGCGGGCGCGATGGGACAGGCGGCGGAGCTGTTCAGCCAGGTGCAGAAGACCGTCGGCGCCACCCAACGCGTGCGGGAGCTGTTGCGCGAGCCGACCGAACTGAGCGTCGGTATCCAGTCTGGCAGCGGCCAGGTCGGCACGACGCGCCTGCGCGGGGCGGTGGAGTTTGCCGGAGTGAGTTTTCGTTATCCGTCGCGGCCGGAGACGGTGGTCTTGCGCGATATCTCGGTCGCCGCCGCGCCGGGCGAGGTGATCGCCCTGGTCGGCCCGAGCGGTGCGGGCAAATCCACCCTCACGGCGCTGCTCCTGCGGTTCTACGATCCGGAAAACGGCCGCGTGCTGATCGATGGGCGCGACGCCCGCGACTACGATCTGCACTGGCTGCGCGGCCAGATGGCGCTGGTGCCGCAGGATGTGCTGCTGTTCGGCGGCTCGGTGGCGGAAAACATCCGTTATGGAAAACCCGGGGCGACCGACGAGGAGGTGCGCGAGGCCGCGCGTCGGGCCAATGCCGCGGAGTTCATCGAGCGCTTCCCGGAGGGCTACGCCACCGTCGTCGGGGACCGCGGCATCAAACTTTCCGGCGGGCAGCGACAGCGCGTGGCCATCGCGCGGGCAATCCTGAAAAATCCCGCGATCCTGATTCTCGACGAGGCGACCAGTTCGCTCGACAGCGAGAGCGAGCGCCTCGTGCAGGAGGCGCTCGCCTTTGTCGTTGCACACAGGCTTGCGACGATCCGCAAGGCCAACCGGATCGCCGTCATCAACGAAGGCTGCGTGGCCGAACTGGGCACGCACGAGGAGCTGAACGCGCTGCCGGACGGCCTCTATCGCCGGCTGAGCGCGCTGCAGTTTCACGGCGGACTGGGCTAGGCGTGGGACCAACGTCGTATTTTCCGAGAGGGGCACGGCGAGACTTGCCGCGGGTGTGGCGGGGTGTTCAACGTTGGTCGTTATTACCCCGAACGGCACCCGATCACCTCATCTGGCGGCACGCGGCGGCGCGATCCGCCGCCTGCTCCTCTGCGGACTGCTGGCCTCCACGGCCATGGCTTGGGAGCCCGTGACCCTCACACCGTACCCGCAAAAATTCCGCACGTTCTTCAAGCCCGACGATCCCGCGGTGCCCGCCGCGTTGCGCGCCGAGGCGACGCCACTGCCGGTCGGCGGTGTCACCGCGACGGTCCGGGCCACCGATGGCGCGCTGTGGCTGGGCACGGCGCAGGGGTTGATGCGCGTCGACGACACCGCGCCGGCGCGCGACCGCCGCCAGTATTTTGCCGGGCTGCGCTACCTGCCGGACGACGAGGTCCGGCAGCTCGCGCCCGATGCCGCCGGCGGCATGTGGGTGCGCACACGCACCGGCGTGGCGCACCTCGAACTCCGCCCGCTGACGCTGGCGCAGAAGGCCGAGCACTTTGAACGCGTGGTCCATCCGCGGCACGACCGCTACGGCCTGCTCGGCGACTCGCACCTCGCGACGCCCGGTGATCTCTCGACCAACCAAAAGGTCGACAACGACAACAACGGCCTCTGGACGTCGATCTATGCGGCGGCGGAGAGTTTCCGGTACGCGGTCACGAAGTCGCCCGAGGCGCTCGCCCGCGCCCGCAAGGCGATCGAGGCGATGCTTTTCCTCGAGGAGCTGGCGGGCCGCCGCGGCTTCCCGGCACGGTCGTACATCCGCAAGGGCGACCGGCCGCCGACGGATGGCGAGTGGCACTGGACGGCCGATGGGGAGATCTACTGGAAGGGCGACACCAGCTCGGACGAGATCGTCGGCCATTTTTTCGCCTTTAGCATCGCCTACGATTTGTTGCCGGACGCCGACCTCAAGGCGCGGATCGTCGCCACGACCCGGCGCATCATGGACCACATCATCGATCACGGCTACCGGCTGGTGGAGGTCGACGGCCGGACGACGAAGTGGGGCAAGTGGTCGTTGAAGGATTTTGCGGAGGACCCCGAGGACTCGGCGCTGAACAGCCTGGAGCTGCTCAGTTTTCTCAAGACCGCGGCGCACATCACCGGCGACGCGCGCTACGAAAAGGAGTATCGGAAAGTCGCGCACGAGCTGAAGTACGCGGACCTCATGCTGCGCCTGAACGAGGTGCGGAAGGAGATGAACTACTCCGACGAGGAACTTGCGATGCTCCCGTTCTATACGGTTTTCCGTTACGAAAAAGACCCGGCGATGCTGGCGCGCTACCGCCAGGCCATGGACGACTGGTGGAAAAACATGGCGCGCGAGCTGAGCCCGCTGTGGACCTTTATCTATCTCACGGGCAAGCCCGACGCGGCGGTCGACCTGCCCGGCGCGGTGTGGACGCTCTACCGCACGCCGCTCGATATGATCCACTGGGACGTGAAGAACTCGCACCGGGCCGACATCGTGTGGAGCCCCGTGCCCGACCGCTTCGGCAAACGCGAGGCGCTCACGCTGCTGCCCCCCGACGAGCGTCCGGTCATGCGGTGGAATGCGAATCCCTTCAGCGTCGACGGCGGACGCAAGGGCCGGAGCGAGGACGACGGAGCGGCGTTTCTGCTCCCCTATTGGCTCGGCCGGCATCATAAGTTTCTCCTCGGCGAGTGACCGGATCTGCGATGCCCCCCTTTCTCTCAGGCGTGATCGAAGGATTCTATGGACCACCGTGGTCGCAGGCGGAGCGGCGGCAGGTGTTCGACCGGATGCGCGACGGCGGGCTCAACACGTATGTCTATGCGCCGAAAGACGACCTCAAGCACCGCGCGCTCTGGCGGGAAACCTATTCCGCCGCCGAGGAAGAGGGTCTCGCGGAGCTTGTCCGCGCGTGCCGGGAGCGAAACCTGAATTTCATCTATGCGCTCAGTCCGGGGCTGGACCTCCGCTACGGCGACGCGACGGAGGCGCCGGTCCTGCAAAACCGCTTTGCGCAGATGCTCGCGCTGGGCGTGACGCATTTTGCCCTGCTGTTTGACGACATTCCGGACCGCTTCGAGGGCGGTTCGCTCGCCGCGGCGCAGTGCGCGGTGACGAATGCACTCTTCGGCTGGTTGCGCGAGCGCTCGGCCCGGGCGCAGCTCGCCTTCTGTCCCACGGCCTACTGCGGGCGCATGGTGGCGGCGGGTCTCGGCGGGGCGGGCTACCTCGAGACGGTCGGGCGGGAGCTCGCACCAGCGATCGACGTGTTTTGGACGGGACCGGAAATCATCTCGCGCGAGCTCACCGTCGCACACGTGCGCGATCTCGCGGTGGTGCTGCGCCGAAAACCACTTGTCTGGGACAACCTCCATGCAAACGACTACGATGGCCGGCGGTTTTTCTGCGGTCCGTACGCCGGGCGGCCGGCGGAACTGCGCGACGAGGTGCGCGGGCTGCTGGTGAATCCGAACTGCGAAGCTCCGCTCAATTTTGTACCCCTGCGCACGCTCGCCGGTTTCGTGCAGGCGCCAGCGACCGCCCGCTGGGATGCGCGCGCGGCGTATCTGGCGGCGTTGCGGGACTGGTGGCCGGGTTTCACGACCGTCGGCGCGCCGCTTGCTTGGGAGGACTTCGTGGTGTTCTGCGACTGCTACTACCTGCCGCACAAGGAAGGCGACGAGGCCGAGACGTTGTTTCAAGACGTGCGGCGGGCGTTGCAGGCCAGGCCGGCGGACGCGGTCCGGCGGCGGGTGGCGCGGTTGAGGGAGTTTTGCGCGCGGCTCGCGGAGCTGCGGGACCGGGCGCTGTTCCATGCGCTGAGCCGGCGGGCGTGGGAGCTGCGCGAGGAACTCGATCTCATCGAGCGGTTCCTGGCTTCGCCGGGGCCCGGGGTGGCGTCGGACTTTCACCTGCCCGGCACCTACCGCGGGGGCCTTGTGCCACGCCTGCAGCGACTCCTCACGCCCGACATCCACGGAACGTTTTCACCCTCATGAGCCCTTGTATCATCCGCCCGGTGCAGCCGGGCGACGAAGCGGGCGCCTACCGGGTCTGCCTCAAGACCGGAGACAACGGTCAGGACGGCGAGCCGTTTTATGTCGGCGACCCCGATGCGCTCGGGCGAATTTTTGTCGGGCCCTATCTCAAGTTCGAGCCCGCGCTCGGCCTCGTCCTGGAGGACGAGGCGGGCATCTGTGGCTATGCGCTGGGTGCGTTCGATTCGCTGGCATTTTACGCCCGCTACGAGGCCGAATGGCGGCCGTGGCTGACGATGCTCTTCCGCGCGCCCACCGGCGATCCGGCGCGCTGGACCCGGGTGCAGCACATCCACCACGTCTACCACCACCCCGACTATTTTTGCCCCGAGCCTTACGCGGAATACCCCTCGCACCTGCACATCGATCTCCTGCCGCGCGCGCAGGGCCGGGGGTATGGCCGGCGGATGCTGGAGCAGGTGATGGAAAAGCTCCGCCAGCGCGGTTCTCCCGGGGCGCACCTCGGGGTGAGCCCGCGCAATGTGCGAGCGCTCGGTTTTTATCACCAGCTCGGCTTCCGCGAGTTGGTCCGCGTCGGGCCGGAAAACGACGGCTGCGTTTATCTGGCCAAACGGCTGAATGAATAGGAAAGATTTCTTCCATGGCTTCGAAACTCGCCCTCCTCGGTGGAAAACCGGTGCGCACCGCACCCTTCACGGCCTGGCCAATTTTTGGCCAGACTGAGGAAAAACGCCTGTTGCGCACCTTGCGCAGCGGAAAGTGGGGCCGCCTGCACGGGCCCGAGGTGGCGGAGTTTGAAAGCCGGTTTGCGGCGATGCACGGCTGCCAGCACGGCATCGCGGTCGTCAACGGTTCGCTGTCGCTGCGCCTGAGCCTGATCGCGGCGGGCCTGCGCGCGGAGGACGAGGTGATCGTCCCGCCCTACACGTTCTTCGCGACGGCGTCCGTAGTGGTGGAGGCGAACATGATCCCGGTGTTCGCCGACATCGACCTGGAAACGTTCAATCTCGATCCCCAGGCGGTCGAGGCCGCGATCACCCCGCGCACCCGCGCGATCATCCCGGTGCATTTCGCGGGCCAGCCGGCGGACATGACACGCCTCCTCGCGCTCGCGAAGAAGCACAAGCTGCTCGTAATCGAGGACGCGGCGCATGCGCATGGCGCGAGCTTCAAGCACAAGCCGGTGGGCTCGCTCGGCCATCTCGGCTCATTTTCGTTTCAATCCAGCAAGAACCTCACCGCGGGCGAAGGCGGCATCATCACGACCAACGACGGGAAACTGGCCGCGATGTGCCGTTCGATGCAGACCTGTGGGCGCGTGCCGGGCGGGTTGTGGTACGAGCATCACGTGATCTCGAGCAATCACCGCCTCGGCGAATTTCAGGGCGCCGTGCTCAACGCGCAGCTCGACCGCCTCGAAGCGCAGACGAAAACCCGCGACCGCAACGGCGCCGATCTGGCCGCGCGCCTCGCGAAGATCCCCGGCCTGTTTCCCCAAAAGCGTGCGGCCGACTGCACGCGGCACAGCTACCACCTGTTCATGCTGCGCCTCGACGCGGCGAAATTCGGTGCGCCGCGCACCGCCGTGCTCAAGGCCCTGCGCGCCGAGGGCATCCCCTGCTCGGCCGGCTACGGATTCTCGCTGCCGCAGCAACCGATGTTCCGCAACAAGGCCTTCGGCCCGTATCTGCCGAAGGCCTCGGCGCGGCTCGACTACGCGAAGGTCCGTTGCCCGAACAGCGACCTGATCTGCCGGGAGCAAGGGGTGTGGCTGGAGCAAAACCTGTTCCTCGGGCGGAAGGCCGACATGGACGATATCGCGGAGGCGTTTGAAAAGCTCCATGCAAACCGCGCGGCGCTGAACGACCTGCCGGCATGAGTGGGGCGGGCGGATGGCTGAACCGGCGGGTGGTCCCGGCGCTCACGGCGCTGAGCGACAACACCACCCTCTCCGCCATCCGCGCGGGCATGGTGTCGGTCGTCCCGCTGACGATCGTCGGCGGGCTCTTCATGATCGTGGCGTTTCTGCCGGTGGCGGGCTGGGAGAAGGTCGTGGCGCCGTATCTGCCGCTGCTGCAGGTGCCGGTGACGGCCACCTTCGGCCTGCTCGCGGTCTTTGTGTGCTTCGCGATCGGATACGACCTGGGGAAGCGGCTGAAACAGGAGGCGATCGTGAGCGCGACGATGGCGACGGTGATTTTCCTCCTGCTGGCGATCAGGCCGGCGGACCTCACGCTTTCGATGGACGGACTCGGGTCCAAAGGGCTGTTCACCGCCATCCTCATCGCGCTGGTGGCGGTGCGCGTGCAGCAGTTTTTCACGGAACGGAATTTCGTCATCAGGCTGCCCGCGAGTGTGCCGCCCGTCGTGTACGAGTCGTTTCTCTCGCTGACGCCGTTGCTGGCGCTCGTGGTGTTTTTCTGGGTCATCCGTTTTGTCCTGGGGATCGATCTCGACCAGTGGGTGCAGGCGGCGTTCAAGCCACTGGTGTTTGCGCTGAACACCCTGCCCGGCATCCTCGTCTATGCGTTTGCGGTCACGCTGCTGTGGTCGGTGGGCATCAACGGCGACAATGCGCTCGATGCCATCGTCGCGCCGATTTTTCTCCAGTACCTCGCGGCCAACGTCACGGCGATGACCGCGGGCCAGCCACTGCCGTTTGTGACGGCCAACGGTTTCTTCTCCACGTTCGTCAACGTCGGCGGCACGGGAGCGACCATCGCGCTCGCGCTGATTTTGGTGAACTCGAAGGAACCCGCGTTGCGCAAGGTCAGCCGGCTGTCGCTGCCGACCCAGATCTTTCAGATCAACGAGCCGATTTTTTTCGGCATCCCCGTCGTGCTGAACCCCGTCTTCATGGTCCCCTATGTGCTCAACGCGCTGATCCTCACGGCGGGGACGTATCTGCTGATGGACTGGCATCTGATCCAGCGGCCGTTTGTGAACTTGCCGTGGACCACGCCGCCGATCATCGGGCACTATGGTGTACTATCCGTTTGCCAGGGCGGCGGAACGCCAGCGCTTGAAAGCGGCGGTCGTCGTCGGGGCGGCCGGGACTACTTCGGTTCCGCCTTCGGGTCGGTCGTGAGGAACAGGCGGTCGAGTTTCGCGCCGGCCTCGCGGACGCGAATTTCGAAAGCGACTTCGCCCTTGGGCAGGTTGATGGCGGCGACGGTTTTTGCGTCGGGGGTGAAGCGGACCCAGGTCCAGGCCGGGTGCACGCCCGTGGGCCAGGCGGTCGGCTCCAAGACCGTTTCGCCGTCGGTCGATGCCGCGACGAGAAAGGAGTCGTTTTCCGGCGTGGGGGTGAGCACGCGGCCCCAGACGTAGCGCGGGCCGGCCGCCCCCACGACGAGATCGTAGCGCGTGCGGCCGACGGAGCTGCCAGCCTTCTCGCCGTGCTTGGCGGGCATCCAGACGAAGACGCCCTTGCTCGCGGCGGCATCCTCGCCGGGCGTCATGGGCGGGGAGATCACCCCGGCCTCGGCCTCCCAGGTCACGCTGCCGGTGGCGGGCACGGCCACCGGACCGTTGGCGACGCGGCGGGCACGCATCGTGCGCACGGGGTCGATGCTGGCGAGGAGGCGTGCGCCCAGATCGTCGCCGTCGCAGGCGAGGATGTGACGGGGCGGACGCGGTTCTGCGAGACCGGGGGCTTGAAACGGCGCGGTCGCCGCGACGCCCACCGGCCCGTCCTGTCCGGCCACGCGGACGGCGAGGCGCGCGGGCGTGACGTCGATCTCTGCTTTGGCGGACGAGAACTCCTGCCGCCATTTCGCGACGGTGTCGGGGGTCGTGAGACCGCTGCCGACGCGGACCCAGATGGCCGTGCCGGGCGGCATCGAAGCGGGAGGCGCGGTTTTCGGGGTGTGATGGGTGACGGTGAGGCGCATCGCACCGAAGTTTTCGGCATCGCACACGAGTGCGACGGCGGCCTCGGTGCCATCGATCGCGCGCGACCATGGCACGCGGACGCCGACCAACGCGGTGCCCTTGCGGACGATGAGCGCCGCGCCGGATTTCAGAGAAACGGAGGCGGCTTGGCTGGGCTTGAAATGGACGGGTTCGCCGTCGACCCAAATCTCATCGACGTTGAGCGGGAGCACGAAATGAGACTCGAGCGTCGTGGTGCCGTCGGGAATGTCCTTGGCGCGATAGACCGCGAGGCCGAGGGAGTCGACGCGGCGTTGGGCGGCCGCCCAAAACGGTTGCAGGTGCAGGGTCTTGGCGTGGGCCTGGCTTTCCTGAATTTTGACTTTGCCGTAGGGATCATGGCGGCCGTCGGGGATGAAATAACCACGCACGCCCTCGCGCGGGCCGGGCAGGTCCACGGTCAACGGCAGGTCCATCTTCCCGCCGTAGCCCGAGCCGGCGGAGCTGAGCGTGACGTCGGCGCAGAGGTAGTGCGTGCGGTTCTGACCGCGGTCGAGGCCCCAGCTCTGGGTCACGAGGCGGGGGAATTTATCGCCGAGCTGGCGAAGGGCGGGCGCGACGGGCGCGGGCAGATAGGCCAGGAAGATGACGCCGCTGGGACGGTGGCCGACGGGGGGAATCCAGCCATTGGCCGCGAGCTGCTGGTCGAGGTAGCCGAGGCCGCGCAGGTAGTCGTAGTCGCGGCTGCGGGCACCGGCGAGTTTGCCCGCGGGGCCGAACCAGTTGAGGGCGACGTCGCTCCACAGGAGATCGCGCAAGGCCCGCGCCTGGGTGCGGGCGCGCTCGTTGCTGGAGAAGACCTCAATCAACAGCACGTCGTCGAGATCGGTGCCGTAGTAGGTCGGGCTGGTGTATTCGTGGATGCCCGCTTCCGCCGTGTAGAGCACCACGCGGTCGAGCCGGGCGGCGCCCTCGGCGGCGGCATCCGCGCGGCCGAGGGCCTCGCCGAGGAGGAGGAGGTTGCCGGCGTTCATGAGGGCGATGTTGGTGTAGCTCTCGTTGACGCGGTGCCGGAGGAGGCCTTCGACGCCGTGGTCGAGCAGCGGCTGGAGCAGTGCGCGGGCGGCGGGCGGCAGGGTGTCGCGATGGCGCAGCCAGAGGATCGAGCCGGCCTGCAGGCAGAAATCGACGGCGTTGAAGTCGAAGACGTCGGCATGGCCCCAGCTCCAGCGGAAATTGCCGTAGCCCTTCGCGGCCGGGTCGCGCGATTGCATCTTGGTTGCGACCGTGAAGATCTTTTCGAGCCGTTCGGGATGGACGCGGGCCTCGCAGAGCGCGAGGGCGTAGGTGAAGAGGTCGCGGGAGGCCAGGTTGGCCGAGGGCTCGGCGGAATTGACCGCGCGCCAGATGCGCTCCCCCTCCTGCACGGATTGCTGGACGATCGCGGCATCCACCCTGACCGCAGGACCGGTCGGGGAGGGCGGCTGGGCAGAGAGGCCGCCGGCCAAAAGGAGGAGGCCGAGGGCGAGGCTGCGACGCAGGAGGCGGCGGGGGCGATTCATTCACGTAACTAGACGGTGCGCCGCATCCCGCGTTACGTGGGGGTTTTCCGGGCGGGACAAAGGCCGGGCGGCGGGTATGGTCGCGGCGCTTCTCTAGCGCCATGGACCCCACGACTTACCGCTCCTACCGCGATCTCCCTCCGTTGGCCGGCCTCGGCACCCTGGCCGAGGCGATGCAGCCCGGACTCTCGATCGACGACTGCGTCGCCCGGCTGAAACGCCACCACTGGGCGTTCCGCCGGCTGCACGAGATCTTAATCAAACGCCTCACGGCCGAGCCCATTTACGAGCTGAAGATGGCGTTCAGCCTCCATGCGCACTACTGCGCGGAGCACGCCGCGGCCTGGCGGAAGCGCGTGGGCGAGATGCGCGAGCCGCCCCTGGGGCTCGACGCGGTGCCGCACCCCGCGCTGGAGGTGTTTTTCGACGAGATCCTCGCCGCGCCCGCGACCGACGCGCTGCTGCTCGGCGTGTATGGTTGGGCGCTGCCCGCCTTGCGCGAGGCGCTGGAGCGGCACCAGCGGGACACCAACCGGCTGGTCGATCACCCGTCGTTCCGGCTGTGCCGGTTCGCACTGATCGAGGTGGGCGAGATGATTGCGTATGGGGAAAAGGCCCTTGTGCAGCTGTTGTCTCCCGAACGGCGCACGGAACTCACCGGCTGGACCGAGCTGCTCGGCCGCCTGCTGGCGGGGGCCGGGGCGTTGGACGGTCATGTCGAAGCCGGCGAGACGGGTGAGACGAAGACGGCGCCGGAGCGGGAGTTCTCCGCGAAACCCTATGTCTATCCGCGGGCGCCGAAGCGCGACGAACGGTTCCCCGATCCGTACAACATGGGCGTGCACGCCGAGGCGTTTCTCTACGAGGAGATGTTTCCGCCCGGGCCGAAGACGCTCATGATGTACTACAAGCGTCTGCGCGAAATCGACGTGCCGGAGATGATGGCGAGCATCATCGCGGAGACACCCGGCAAGCCATGGGACTACACCGTCGACATGACGCGCCAGCTCTGGGACGAGGCGCGCCACGCCATGATGGGCGAGGTCGGCTTTGTCCGCGCCGGGATCGACTGGCGGAAATTCGTGAGGGTGAATTTCACCTGGTCGCTCGCGCTCAACACCCAGCTCACCCCCCTCGAGCGCCATGCGGTGCTCTATTTCATCGAGCAGGGGCTCATGCCAAGGAATGGCAAACGCTTCGAGTGGGAGGTCGGCCTCGCCTCAGGCGACCCGTTCTCGGCGCTGATCCAGGACTACGACTGGGCAGACGAGGTGCTGCATGCCCGCATCGGCCGCGACTGGTACGTGAAAGCGATCGGCGATCCCCGCAAAGCCGCCGACTACGGCGACCAGTGCTGGACTAAGGTCCTGATCGACTGGCAGAGCTACCGCGCGCAGGGCCTCACGCAGCATGAGAACTGGTGGCCCGCGCTCTACCGGGAATGGTGCCGGGTGCACGGGCAGGTGCCGGACGCCCGCATCGAGGCCTTTGCGACGAGCTATGAGACGGTGCGCGCCGACCTGAGGGAACTGAGCGCCTCAGGCTAGGACTGTCAGCGCGCTGTCCCTGCCTGCTCCGCGCCGTCTCCCGGATTCGGGCCGTCACCGCGGTTGCGTCGGACCACGACATTGCCCATGTAAAACGCTTTCTTTCGTCACCGCGGCCCGCGTGGCTGCGTCTTCGCAGTTTACCCTTCCCCTCCTCCCCCATGAAAAAAATCGGCCTTCTCCTCTCCTTCGCGCTGGCGCTCGCTCCGGCGCTGCGCGCGGAACTCAAGCTCCCCGCCATCATCGGCGACCATATGGTGCTGCAACAAAAGCAGGCCAACCCGGTCTGGGGTTGGGACACTCCCGGGACCGTCGTCACGGTGACGTTTGCCGGAAAATCCTACAACGCCACGGCCGCGGCCGACGGCAGGTGGACGGTGAAGCTCGCGGCAGCCGACGCCAACGCCACGCCGCAGACCCTGGCCATCGCCGGCACCACGACGCGGACCCTCGAGGACGTGCTCGTCGGCGAGGTCTGGATGTGCTCCGGCCAGTCGAACATGGGCTTCAAGCTCGCCTCCGACTGGAACGGCGACCTCGAGGCCGCCGCCTCTAAGCTCCCGAACCTGCGCCTCATCTCGGTGCCGACGGTCGGCACGCAGGAGCTGAAGACGGATTTCAAGGGGCAGTGGCGCGCCTCCAGCGCGGAGACCGCAAAGAGTTTCAGCGCGGTCGGTTTTCTCTATGGCCGCTACATCCATGAGATCCTCGGCGTGCCGGTCGGCCTGATCGACAACTCGTGGGGCGGTTCCGCCGCCGAGGCGTGGGTGCGCCGCGAGACCATCGAGAAGGACCCGCGTTTCGCCACCCTGATGGCCAATACCGCGAAGCGCGAGGCCGACCTCTCGTCGGAGAAGGGCAAGGCGGACTTCGCCAAGTCCGTGGCCGACTACAAGGTCGCCGCCGAGAAGGCCAAGGCCGAGAAGAAGGTGGCGCCGCGCGCCCCGGTCGACTGGCTCACGGGCAACGCCCGGCCCGGAAACATTTTTGCCGGCATGGTGAATCCCACGCTCGGCTACGGCATGAAGGGCGTCATCTGGTACCAGGGTGAGTCCAACGCCGGCCGGGCCTATGAGCACGCCGAGCTGTTTCCCTTCCTCATCGAGCAGTGGCGCAAGGAGTGGGGTCAGGGGGATTTCTCGTTCTACTGGGTGCAGCTCGCCGACTACATGGCCGAGAAACCCACGCCCGGCGAAAGCGCCTGGGCGGAGCTCCGCGAGACGCAAACGAAGACCCAGAAGCTCGCGAACACCGGCCAGGCCGTGATCATCGACCTCGGCGAGGGCCGGGACATCCATCCCCGCAACAAGCACGACGTCGCCGCGCGCCTCGTGCGCTGGGCCCTGGTGAAGGACTACGGGCTGAAGCTGCCGTATCGCAGCCCTGAATACAAGAGCATCGCCATCGAGGGCGGCAAGGCGACGGTCACGCTCGACTGCTTCGGCAGCACGCTCTACGCGTTCGACGTGGCCGAGGCCCGCGGTTTCGCGATCTGCGGCGAGGACCGCGTCTGGCGCTGGGCCAAGGGCAAGGTCGTGGGCGCGGACCAGGTCGAGGTGTGGAGCGACGAGGTCGCCGCCCCCGTGGCCGTCCGCTACGCCTGGGCCGACAATCCCGTCTGCAACCTCTTCTCCAAAGACGGCCTCCCGGTCACGCCGTTCCGCTCCGACGATTTCGACATGACGACCAAGCCGAAGCCGGTCGCAGCGGCGGCCCCGGCAGCGAAGCCGTAAATGTCCTAGACAAACGGATACGCCGTCGCTCTCTACTGCCTGCATGAACCGCCGCCGCTTCCTCGCCGCCCTCGCCACGACCGCCGTCCTCACCAGCGCCGCCGCCGGCGCGGCGGAGGCCCGGCCCACATTGAAGGTCCTGTCCTACAACATCCACCACGGCGAGGGGGTGGACGGGAAGCTGGATCTCGCCCGCATTGCGGGCGTGATCAAGGCCTCGGGGGCGGATGTGGTGGCGCTGCAGGAGGTCGACCAGAAGACCACACGCACAGGCGGGGTCGACCAGGCGGCGGAGATCGGGCGACTCGCGGGCCTGACCGCGGTTTACGGCAAGGCGATGGACTATCAGGGCGGGGCCTACGGGCAGGCGTTGCTGAGCCGCTGGCCGCTCGAGGAGGTGACGGTGCACGCGCTGCCGAATCCAGCGAAGGTCGAGCCGCGCATCGCGCTTTCGGCGACGGTGCGGGCGCCGGGCCGGGCGGCCTTCCGCTTGATCGGCACCCACCTCGACGCGACGCGCGACGACACCGCCCGCTGGCAGCAGGCGGAGCGGCTGCTGGAGCTGTTTGGCAAGGACAAGGTGCCGACGGTCTTCGTGGGGGATTTCAACTCCCGCCCGGACACTCGCACCATGAAGGCGCTGTTCGGGGCGTTCACCGATGCGGCGGCGGCGAATCCCGAGTTTACGATTCCCTCCAAGAAACCGACGGGCCGCATCGATTACGTGCTGCTACGGCCGGCGGGCGAATGGCAGGTGGTCTCCTCGAAGGTGATCCCCGAGGCGGTCGCCTCGGACCATCGGCCTTTGCTGGTCGAACTCGGCGCGGTGGGCGCGAAGTGAGCCGCTTCCCATGAAACGACGAAAGATCGGTCTGCTCGTCGCGCTCGCGTTCCTGAGCTGGCTGCCGCGCATCGGGGCGGCCGAGCCGTTTTTCTTCATTCAATTGAGCGACCCGCAGATGGGAATGTTCAATGACAACAAGGATTTTGCGCAGGATGCCGCCAATTTCGAATTCGCGGTGACGGCCGTCAACCGGCTGCACCCGGCCTTCGTCGTCGTCACCGGCGACCTCGTGAACAAGAGTGGCGATGCGGCGCAGATTGCCGAGTACCGCCGGATATTGGGCAAGATCGACCCGTCGATCCCGGTCCACTCGATGGCGGGCAATCACGATGTCGGCAACATGCCGACGCCCGCGACGATCGCGGCCTACACGCAGGCCATCGGCCCCGACCACTACACGTTTCGCCATCAGGGCCTCGCGGGGATCGTGCTCAACTCGACTGTCATCCACACCCCGCAACAGGTCACCGAGCAGCTCAGGGAGCAGGATCGCTGGCTCCGGGCCGAACTCGCGCGGGCCAAGGCGGAGGGTGCGGCGCACATCGTCGTGTTTCAGCATCACCCGTGGTTCATCGCGAAGGCGGACGAGCCGGACCAGTATTTCAACATCCCGCTCGTGCGGCGCACCGAGCACCTCGCGCTCTTTCGCGAATTCGGCGTGCGCTACCTGTTTTGCGGGCACTATCACCGCAACGCCGAGGGGCGCGACGGGGACTTGCAGAACATCACCACGGGACCGGTGGGCAAACCGCTCGGCGGGGCGAAATCCGGTTTCCGCGTCGCCATCGTGCGCGACAACGTGATCGAGCACCGTTACTACGAGCTCGGCGAACTGCCGACCAAGATCGAGCTCACGCCGCCCGCGGAGAAGACGCCGGCGGCGAAAAAGTAACGCAGCGGGACGATGAGGCGACCGGCGCGCCGTCGTTCAGGCGGGTGATGGGTGCTTCCACGGCGCGCGGTAGTCGCGCCGGAGGAGCTTGGCCGCTTCGGGGTGGCCGACGATCTGTTCCGTCCTGGCATCCCACGTGAGCTTGGCGCCGACCTCGTAGGAGATCATCGCCAGCTTCACGACGGTCGTCGAAAGGTGCGCCTCCTCGATGGAGCAGCTGGCGGGCCGGCGCGTGCGCACGGCCTCGAGGAAGTCCGCCATGTGCAACAGACCCATGTCGGCCTTGGCTTCGGTGACCTTGCGCTCGGCCTTCTTGCCGCGCGGCGTGAAGGTCCACTGGTTGTCGCTGACGAAGACGGTGCCTTTTTCGCCGTAGAAAAAAATGCCGTTGTTGGTCTCGGGCGCGTATTCCTCGGCGCCCCACATGCGGTGCCGCCAGGTGACCGGGCAGCGGTCGAACTCCCACTGCACGGCGAGGGTGTCGGGCGTCGTGATTTTCCCCTTCAGTTGATAGAGACCGCCCGCCGCGGAGACGGTGCGCGGGGCGGTTTCGCCGAGGATCATGCGCGTCGCGTCGAGCAAGTGGATGCCCCAGTCGTACAGGTGGCCCTGGCCGCTGGTCTTTTCCTGCCGCCAGTTCTTGTGGCCCACCTGCGGGCTGTAGGGGATGAGCGGGCCCGGGCCGCACCAGAGGTCCCAGTCGAGGGTGGCGGGCGGCGGCTGGGGCGCGGTGCTGAGCGTGCCGTTGTTGGTATGGATCTGGGCCTCGGCCTGCACGATCCGGCCCAGGTGGCCGTCGGCGATGAACTGTCGCACGGCCTGGTACGCGGGGCTCTGCCGGCGCTGGAAACCGATCTGCACGATGCGCCCGCTCTTCGCGACCGCGTCGACCATCGCCCGGCCCTCGCGCACGTCGTAAAACAGCGGCTTCTCGCAATACACATCGAGCCCGCGCTTCACGGCGGCGATCAACTGCAGGGCGTGCCAGTGCGGCTGGGTGCCAATGATCACGGCTTCGAGGCCGGGGGTGGCGAGCATCTCCTCGTAGAGTTTGAAGGTTTTCGGCCGCGAGCCCTGGGTCTTTTCGACCTCGGCGGCGCTTTTCTCGAGGTGGTCGCTATCGACGTCGCACAGCGCGACGATCTCAACGCCACCGGCCTTGAACGCGGCGTTGACGTCGACCATGCCGTACCAGCCGCAGCCGATGAGGCCGAGTTTCACCTTCCGTGCGGTGCTCGGGGCCGGGGTGACTTGGGCGCGGAGCTGGGAGAGGGCGGCGGCACCGGCGGTGACCGCGCCGAGGAACTGGCGGCGATTGAGGGGTAGCATAACGGGGAGCTTCCACGTCCGCCGCAGGACGAAAAGGCAAAAGCGCCGGGCCTCGCCCGCCTTGACCTCGGCACGACCCGGGCCCCAACTCGGGTGCATGACCGACCTACCCGCCGACGAGCAGACTTTCCTCAAGGACCTCGTGAAAAGCGCGCGCCAGAAGCACCACCATGTCAAATGGACCGACCGGGACGGCTCGGAGCGGGTGACCGTGCTCAGCCAGCCCGAGGTGGTCCGGGTGGCGACGATCGCCCATCGGCTGGGGATTTCGAAGCCCGAGCTGCTGCGGCAGGCGGCGCACATCCCGGTGACGAAGCCGCCGGCGCCGCCGGCCGCTGGCCCCTGAAAAGTACCTCCCGGCGGGATTTGTGTCGCGGTATCCCGGGGTGTTTGCCTTAGCGGTCCGGCCCGCATTGAAATAATTATTCGACTGGCGTTGGCGGACCGCACCCGCATTTTCGACACGCAATCGTTACCCGCCCCGCCTTGCCGACGCCACCCCCGGTCGTCTGTGATGTAAACGTTATCTTTACCCTCGGCTTTACCCTCCCATGACCCAACACCCTGCAACCCTGCATCGCACCTCTTCGCTGCCGAAGGGGCTCATCCAAGCCGCGCTCTGTGCGGTTTTGTCGTTATCCACCGGAGTCGTTTCCACGCGCGTTCTGGCCGCGGATACCGCCGCCGCCTCAACCGGCATCATCTCCGGCAACGTGACCAACAAGACGACCGGTAACGGGCTGATTGGCGCCAAAGTGGAGATTCCCGCGCTCAACCTCAGCACCTTCGTCGACAACACCGGCCGTTACCTGCTCAACGCTCCGGCGGGCGCGCATGAACTTGTCGTCACCTACACCGGTCTCGACACCCAGCGGGTCACCCTGACGATCACGCCCGGCAGCCCTGCGGTGCGCGATTTCGTGATGACCAGCGATGTGCTGATGCTCGATGCCTTCAAGGTCTCCAGCGAGAAGGAAGGCCTCTCCGCCGCGCTCACGCGGCAGCGCAATGCCGAGAATCTGAAGAGCGTCGCGTCGATGGACGCCCTCACCGATTTGCCGAATATGAACGCGACGGAGCTCGCCATCCGGCTGCCCGGAGTGACGTTCGCCGATCCGGGCGACGAAGTCGTCGAGCAGATCAGCGTCCGCGGCATGGGCGCCGGCACGACGTCCATCATGATCGATGGCGGCGGCATGTCTTCGTTCAGTGCACAGGGTCGCAACACGCGCATGACGGCCTTCACCGGCGCAATGTTTGAGTCGCTGGAGCTCACGAAAGGCCAGCGGCCCGATATGCCCGTGGATTCGCTCGGCGGCAGTGTGAATTTCAAGACGCGTTCGCCTCTCTCCATGCGCGAAAAGCGCCGCGTGGTCTTTAACAGCCAGATTCGGATGGCGCCATGGTTCACCGAGCAGGTGCCGATCCGCGAAGCGCGGCGTACGCACGGACTGTTCAACGCCCAATACACGGAGAAATTCGCGATCTTCGGTGCTGAGCGTGAAAATCTCGCCGTGTCGGTGAATGCCTTCTACAGCGAAAACGCCTTTGGTTATTTCCAGACGAACCGCGACTTCCAGCAGACTGCCAGCCAGCCGGCTTATCTCTGGGACTACCGCACGCGGGATAATTTCAACATCCGCAAGCAGCGCAGCATCAGCAGCAAGTGGGACTATCGCCTGACGCAAAACGATCTGATCAAGATCAATATCGTTGCGAACAACGCTCCCGAGCCGATGCGCCGTCAGTATAACCAGCGCGCCTTTGCCGGCAGCCAGACGACCGTGCCCAACGCGACGAACTCGGGCGTGGTGCCGGGCTTCACGGATCGCATCACGGTCGTGCGCGCGGTTCCGACCGCCGCCAACGCCAACTCCGGCACCACCGCCCCCGCGCTTATCGATCAGGGCACGACCAACATCAACCGTGACCAGCGTCTGCGCCACCTCGACGTGGGCGGCGAACACAAATGGGGACCCGTTGAAGCAGACTGGGCGGCTCTCTGGAGCCGCACCCGCTACCGCTATCTCGGCAACGAGGCGTCGCTGACCAACCGCATTGGTAATGTGCCCTTTGTCGGTCCCAACGGGCGTAACAATAGTGTGTCCGGCACTGCCGCCAGCCCCCTCGACAATATCGTCGGCCCCGGCGGCGAGACCGGCGTGGGCTGGATCATCGATCGCACGCAGTCCGATCTCTATCCGCGCTTCATCCAGAATGGCGGCTTGGATTTCACCAATCCGAAAAACTGGCGCCCCACGGTGAACGGCCTCTCCACTCAGGCGGGCAATCTCGACGTCGACTTGATCCGCGAATTGCGTGGCAACGTCAAATACCGGCTGCCGGTCTTTGAGAACTACCCCACTTTCCTCAAAGTCGGTTACTCGATTCGCGACCACAACGTCGAACTCTATCGGCAAAACCGCCGCTGGAGCTACATCGGCCGGGACGCATTGCCGAACGACCCGTCGATTCTCACCTGGGACAATGTCAAGACTGGCCGCAACCTTCCGTATTGGGAAGGCGCCCAGTTCTTCAACAACAGCAAGCTCGTCGACCCGACGCTCTGGCAGGAGGACCTCTATGAATTCTACCGCAACCGCCTGGCCTCCAGCGTCCGCACGCACGAGATCATCACCGGATACTATGCCATGCTCAATGGCCGGTTCGGCCGCTTCGGTTACTTGGGCGGCGTCCGCCACGAGGATACCGACACCATCGGCTACCTGAACGTTCGCTCGCGCACGCTCACCACCGTCGCGCAGCAGACCGCCGACCCGGAGGGCTCCGCGCTGAAGGACTACAACAATCCCACCCGGAATGAAGGTGAATACGGCCAGAACTTCCCCAGTCTCCACACTTGGTATGACTTGACGCCCAATCTCAAGCTGCGTGGTTCATGGAGCACCGGCATGGCCCGGCCCTCGCTCGCCAACGCGGTGACGACCCTCTCCATCAACGAAACCGCTCAGCAAGTCACCTTCGGAAATCCCGCCCTCAAGCCGACCCGTTCCAGGAACTGGGACTTCGCGCTGGAATACAGCTTCGGCAACGGGAGCTACGCCAAGTTGGGCTGGTTTCACAAGCGGATCGACGACTACATCCGCAGCGGGCAGTCGATCGGCACCGTCGGAATCGGAGCCGACAACGGCTTTAACGGCCAGTATGAAGGCTACGAGATCCTCGCCAATTCTAACGCCGGTTCCGCCTTCACGCAGGGCTGGGAGTTCGAATATCTCCAGCAGTTTCGCTTTCTGCCCGGTTTGCTGAGAACCCTTCGTCTTTCGACAAATTTCTCGAAGATCATGGCGCATGGCGACTACGGCACTCCGGGCGTTTACCTGAAGACTCAGGACGTGAACGGCTTCATTCCTTTCACGGCCAACGCGACCCTGAGCTGGGACTACCGGAAGTTCGGCACGTCGGTCAGCTGGAACTACACCGACGCCAGCATCCGCGGCGCCTACAACGTCTCGGCCCCCTCGCGCAACCGCTACATGCTGCCCCGCGATTTGGTTAACTTGAATCTCCGGTATCAGCTGCCGCGCAATGTCACGATCAACTTCGGCGTTCAAAACCTGTTCAACGAGCCGCAGCGTTACTACCGCTCCGTGCAGGATCAGATGGAGACCTTCCTGATTCAGGGCACGACGATCACGGGCGCGATCGAAGGTCGCTTCTAATCGGGGACGCGCTGTTCGGGCGGAGATCGCCCGATTCATCCTCTCAAGCCGCGGCGCACACGCGCCGCGGCTTTTTTGTGCCTGCCGGACGGCAGCGAGGTTTGAGTCAGCGGAGCGGTTTCGCCGCCAAGGCGGGGTTCAACTCCCGCAACGCGTCCGCCGCGATCCACCGTGCGGCGCGCGAATCCAGTTTTCCGATACGCCTCGCCTCGGCGATCGCGGCGCGGCGGAGGGCGGGGTTGCGCTTGCCAATCTGGCGCAGCGCCCAGTTGACGGCTTTCTTCACGAAATTCCG
>JAPLTR010000529.1 GCA_026398065.1 Verrucomicrobiota bacterium
GCGCGCCAGCGAGTCGATCGCGGGCGTGCTCACCTGCTTGTTGCCGGTCGCGCTGAGATCCCCCCAGCCCTGGTCGTCGGCAAGGAGGATGACGATGTTCGGCCGCCGGGATTCGGCGGCCGCCGCGGCCAGTGCGCTGACAAGAAACGCCGCCAGCGCGAGCCGGCGGCGAAACCAACCTGTGCGGATCAGGCTCATGGAAGTGGGGTGGCTTCCGCGTGGTCGGGAACCGGGCGCAGGACCTTACTCCTCGGGGAGCGGCTTGTCCTTCGTCTCGGGCAGGAGCGGGAGCACCGCGATGCCGAGGAGGAGGACGAGGCTCACCCACATGCCGGCCGAGCGGAAGGCCTCGATCTTTTCGGCCGGGCTGCGGCCCTGCCCCAGGTAGGCCGTGAGCTTGCCGACGGTGAAGGGCGCGGTGGCGGCGAGGAAGCGGCCGACGTTGTAGCAGAAGCTCGTGCCGGTGGAGCGCAGGCTGGTAGGGAAGAGCTCCGGCAGGTAGATCGCGAAGACCGCAAAGACCGAGAGCTGGCCGAAGCCCATGATCGGGATCATCCAGAAGATGTCGCTAAACGTCCGCATCTGGCTGAAGACCAGGAGCGTCGAGAGGAACGAGGCGAGCAGCGCGAGGGCGAAGGCGAACTTGCGTCCCTTCTTCTGGGCGAGCCAGGCAAAGGTCACCATGCCGAAGAAGGCGCCCACGTTCTGCATCAGCAGGCCGACGGAACCCCAGTAGGCCTTTTCCTTCCCCATCTCGAGCGCCGTGAGCCCCTTCTCCTTGAGATGGGTCTCGACGATCGAGCCCGTGATGGTGGGGTGGAAATTGCCGATGCCCCAGAGACCGATGATGCCCGCGCTGCAGGCGATCAGCGCGAACCACGCGTTTTTCCGCCACTTCGGATGGCCGAGCAGCTTCGCGTAGGAGCCAAACTTCACGCCGGTCTTGAGGCCGGCGTCCCGCGCCTTCACCCACTTCTCGGGCTCCTTCAGCCGGCTCATCACAAACACGCACATCAGCGCCGGGAGTGCGCCGACCACAAACATGGCCTGCCACGGGGCGAGCCCGAAGGGCAGCACCGCCATCGCGCCGATGCCCATGCCGATGAAGCCCGCCGAGAGATTGCCGAAGGTCGAGAGCGACTGCAGGGCGCCGAGCGCCGGGGCGCGCGCCTTGTCCGGCACGGTGTCGGCCACCAGCGCGACCGCCAGGCCGAACACGCCACCGACGCCGATGCCCGTCAGGAACCGGTAGGCGCAGAAGTCGAGCATCCCGGTCGAAAGGCAGCTCAGGCCGGTGCACACCGAGTAGAGCAGGATCGAGAAGGTGAGCATCTTGGCGCGGCCGTAGCGGTCGCCCAGCGCGCCGAAGATCAGGCCGCCCGTGCCCCACCCCAGGAGAAAGACCGAGGTGGTGTAGGTGCCGTACTCCGCCGCCTTCGACTTGTCGGGCAGGAGCGCCTCCATCGCGCCGCCTCGCGCGAGGTTAAAGAGCTGCTGATCCAAACAGTCGAAGAGCCAGGCGAGCGAAGCGACCGTAAAGACGAACCACTGCTCACGGGTCAGGGTGCGCCACCAGGGCTGGTTAGTTGCGGAGGGGGATGACATAAGGGGGAAAGGGGGATTGACGAAGCGGAACGCGAGGCGTTTCGCCCGGGCCGCGAAAGCCTCGCGGCTTACAGGGCCTATTAACTAGAGCTTCACCGGCGCACCACGCTCGGCGGAGGCGTAGAGCGCACGGATGAGCGCGACGGCTTTGCGCGCCTCATGACCGTCAATGGCCACGGGGCGGTTGTCACGCAGGGAATCGATCAAATCCTGAATCTGCCGCAGATGCCCCTCGATGCTGATCGCGTTCGGCGCGCCCGCCCCGGAGGCCATCTTGGGGTCGAGCCCGGCGGAACGGATCGCGTCATCCTCGGGGAGGGCCGTGCGAAACTTCCACTCCGCGAGGTGGTCGTCCTCCAGCCGCGCCGAGCCGTTTTCGCCACAGATCTCGATGCGCCGCGACCAGCCGGGCCACGCCGCCGTGGTCGCCTCGATGGCGCCGAGGGCGCCGCCGGGATAATGCAGCGTCGCACTCAGCGTATCCTCCGCCTCGATATGCTCGTAGACTCGCCGGGTCTTCCGGGCGTACACCTCGTCCGGCAGCCCCGCAAACCATTGGAGCAGGTCGATGCCGTGGATGCCCTGGTTCATCGTCGCCCCGCCGCCATCGAGGGCGAGCGTGCCCTTCCAGCCGGTGTAGTACTCGCGCGACCGGTGCCACTTCACGTAGGCGCTCGCGAGCACGAGCCGGCCGAAACGGCCGGCCACGATCGCGGCCTTGAGCGTGCGCGCGCCTTCGCCGAAGCGCGCTTGGAAGATGGGGGAGATTTTCACCTTCGCGGCATCGGCCGCCCGGAGGAGTTCGTCGGCGCGCTCGGTGGTGATCTCGATGGGCTTTTCCACCACGAGGTGCTTCCCGGCGCGGACCGCCGCGAGCGCGGGCTCGAGGTGCGCGCCGCTCGGCGTCGTGATGCACACGACCTGAATGTCGGGCCGGGCCAGGAGTTCGTCGACCTTGGTCGTGTAAAAGGGCAGGCCGTGCTTCTCGGCAAAGGTCCGGGCGTTGTCGGCGTTGCGCGTCGCGATGCCGACAAGCTTCGCGCCCGTCGCGGCGGCGATCGCCTTGGCGTGATAGTCGGCGATCATGCCGACGCCGATGATGCCAAAGCCGAGCGGGGAGGAGGAGGAGGAAGGTGCGGTCATGCGCGAAAGTCGAAAAAAGGGAAGACAGACTCCAAGGACGAACCCGCCGCAAGCAAGCCTGCGCCGTGTTCACCGTTGAACGCAGCCCCCGGGCCAAGTGAAAGCGGTATTTTCGAGAGGTTGGATTTGGTTGGATTTACTTG